>DAKQ01000032.1:4620-11821 GCA_002496635.1 Euryarchaeota archaeon UBA82
CCATTCAGAAGAATCTTGAGGAAACACATCACCGTTGTTACCGTAACCATCGCCATCTTCATCGGACCATTCATCTCCATCTGAAGGGAACACATCAACTGAGTCCGCAATTCCATCGCCGTCTCGGTCTGGACATCCCAGAGGAATCAACGAGAGACCGTATTCGTAAGGACAATCATCGCTGTTATCTCCAACTCCATCAGAATCCCAATCAGACCATTCTTGTTCATTGGCAGGGAACGCATCGTTATTGTCTCCAACACCGTCTTCATCTGTATCGATGCATTCTTCAGGATCCAATGGGAATTCATCGCTGTTATCTCCACATCCATCACCATCTGTATCAGCCCATTCAAGTGGGTCAAGAGGGAATGCATCGAACCCATCCTTGTAGGAATCAGAATCGGAATCTGGATTTCGGGGATCCGTTCCAATTTGATTTTCCTGGAGGTTTGAGAGACCATCGCCATCGATATCGAGATCTTCAACATCAGAACATCCATCGGAATCTAAATCTGCAATGTGAAGCCCAATGATACCTTTTGGACATTCATCATCATAATCAGGAACAGAATCATTGTCATCATCCCAATCCTCAGAATCAGAACAACCGTCGCCATCATAATCGATAAGATTTGGACTCAATGGACATGGATCAATTGCATCATTCATCCCATCTCCATCAGAATCTTTCTGCTCATCTGAGCAACCAGATTCATCAACGGTTGCGCCTGAAATCGTACCTGGACAGTCATCCTTCGCATTGAGAACAAGGTCTCCATCATCATCACGCTGAGCCCAAGAGCAACCGTCTGAGTCGACTGTTGAAACATCATCTGTCCAGATGCACATATCCATTCCATCAACAATGCCATCTCCATCAGTATCGGCTTGACCAATGGCTTCTATCGCAAAGCGTCCAATGTACTGATGCATCATCCGAGTTGGATGTGCTTTATCGAAGAAAACATATTCATCAACATTTGAAACCACTGGATCACCATTGTTACAGATTGGAAGAGGTAACAAACTAGCACCACCTGAACACGCTGCAGATTGTGTGTTGACAAGCCCTAAGGAATCCTTGTTGACCATGATGTCATTGAAGATAGCATAGGCATCGATTGAATGAACCTGAATTGCTAATTCAGCCTGTAGATTCGTAATTAACGTAGCTAGTTTACCATTGTAGGATACGACTTCAGAACCAATATTCTGTTGTTGAGATTGACTTCGACTGAGGATTTCTGGGGTTTTTTCCAACGGGGGTAAGTTTGGAATGATGAACTCATCTGCTCCTGCTGCAACCAATTGCCGAATGTGACTTTCCATGTTTGCAACAATCGTATCGGAATTAGCAGTACCATAGAGGAAGTCATTTCCTCCAGCCCACAAGGTTACAACCTCATTCGATGCGAAATTTGATTGAACATTGGTGGTATAACTTGTGATTTGTGTCCCAACGTTAGGTAAGAGAAGATACGAAAAACCAGCGCCAGTCTGGGACCCACCGAATGCCCTGTTATCACCAGGTTGTGTCCCTGAACCAACCGTTGTCGTCACGCCATAAGCTTGAGATACGTATTCAACCCAAACCATTCCATTTGAAAATCTGCCTTGCCAGTAAGGGGGAACGTCTGGAACATTAAGGATTGAATTTTTTGCGTTCCCCATATCGCTCAACGAATCTCCGAAAGCAACAAGATTACCAATTGGTGCAATCTTGCGGTTCTGAAACATGGTAAATGAGTGATCGTCTTGGGAAAGAATTCCTCCAGTAGAATCAAGCAAATTAGCACTGAAAGTGTAGAAGTGTTCGTTGTTGTAAATGTGCTTGAGTTCAATGACCTTAGCCGTAATAGTACCTGTTGCTTTGAATGTTAACGAACCATTTGCAACGAGATGATTATTGACATCCCGCACATCCCAAATGAGTGTGAAATTCGTATTATACGGGGCGTTTTTCAACTCGATTTGTACAGGAATCGTCTCATTAGAAAGCCAGTCATAGCGAGATAATTCCACATCAAATTCGATCGCTCTACCTTCTGCCTGCGTATTTGACAAAGCGATTTGACTGGTCATCAAAAGAAAGACCAACAAGACTTGAATGCGCATACAAGACCACAACCAATAACTCATCTAAAAGAGGCCACACATAAAACAACACCGACGCATACTGTTCATGAAATTAAGAACTTGCCTTATCGAGTCGATTTACCATCAGAGTCATGATTGACTGCCTGATAGCCTCTTCTTGTTGTTTTGAAAACCCAAGTAATTTCATAATCGGTTCTTCCAATGCAATCCTGTCAGGCATTGACATTTCAGAAACCACATCTTGGATTGGTCTTTGAAGGAAAGATTCCAGAACCTCGCTTTCAAAGGAAAGAGAATCTAAATCTGGAACCGGTATTTTCTTGACTTCATAGACCGGAGTCTTTAGTGCACCTAATCCAAGAGAATTGAAACTTGTAAGTAACTTGTGTAAGATGATTGGGGAGCTATTTAGCCAAATACATAACTTCACTGCATCGACAGTATCATCGCTTAAAGTGATACCATAGAACTTATCGGAATGAGTAATTGAGAGATCGTTTAAGTAAACCCTGTGCGATGAACCCATCGTCTCCATCCACAAAATATGAACAGCATCACTCGGATTAACATTGTACCAAAACTTCCTTGAACGGCACGTAGAACCTTGATGATATCCTTTGGATTCTCCATGATGAATATAGGAGAGAGCAGAGGAGTCAGCGATTGATTCCTTTGAACGTGAACAAGAAAAAAGACGATTTGTTCGATTAGAAAGACTGGTACGAATGCTCTGACATTCAGCAGGTCTTCGGAGAATTTGATGGAGAAATTCATCTTCAATGCCATACATCTCAATTTCTTGTTCATTCATGAAGAAGAATTCATTGCCTCCAGTTGAAGAGCCTCGGCGTATTTGGGCAAGTTGTTGCAGTTCGCGAGAATGCGGCTTGAGGGCATCAATCAATTGAAAGTAAATTCCTGGTGCTCTATGGAAGAGTGAAAGCCTTTGACCTCCATAGATTCCTTGACTATCGAGACCAGATTGCAACAACTGTTGTTGTGAAATTGTGATTACATTTCTTAGCGTTTGAGATTCAATGGATGCGGAAAAATCTCCTTCCAACATTACAAAGTTTGTATCCTCAGGTTTTGATTTGCGAATGATTGAAATGATTGTATTGATATCTGCGTTACTAAATTGCTTCTTCTTCCTCGAATCAATAAGTGAAATGATGTGTGTTTCAGTTAACAAGTATTGTTGCAGATAGTTGCCAAAACGGGAATCGAGCCAACTGTTTGAACAAATGAAGATTTGAACTCCATCTGGACGCAGAAATTCATTTGCCCGAGCGAAGAAATAGCAATATAAATCTGAAGTTTTATCCACCGGAGAAGGTTCTAAGGATGTATATTGTTGAAGCAATTCTTGCTTGTAATCAGAATCGATGTGTCCATGACGAACGTAAGGGGGATTTGCTAAGACGAGATCGAATCCACCATTCTTCGATTGTACATCTTGGACACATTTCGGCCCAAGCCCAAGTAAACTATCCATGGCTTCAAGATTGAATATTTCAGAAGAAGTGGTGAGTGGATTTACTGAATCAGTAGCTAAGGAGAGCCACAAGCGACACATCGTACGAGTCACTGCTCTTGGATCGATATCAATTCCAAAAATGGATTGTGAAATAAGTTGATGCTTTAGATCAAATTTAGACAGATGAACATCAGGCAAAGAGAAGGATAGTGTCTCATAGATTCTGAGAAGTTCTTCCAGTAAACCAATCAGATATGCACCTGATCCACAAGCATGATCGATTGCTTTAATCGAAAGCAACTCATCCTTCAATACCTTGATTTGATGGTGTGATAAGTGTTCAACGGAACCCCTGTCTACTAAATTCCTAATTTGTTCGAGTGTCAGATTAGTTCGCTCTTCTAGAATCAGTTTGATTCCCTCGCTACACATGTATCGTACAACAGGTTTGGGTGTGTAAAATACACCCATATTCTGTCGATTGAGCATAAGTTCCTCAAACAAAGTTCCAATAATCTCAGGGTTGATTGAATCCGAAGAATCGAATTCATTAATATTGAAATTATAATTGTAAAATAGACCTTCTCTTCCCATGAGTGACAACATAATCTCATCCGAAAAATCCCATTCCAGACCATCAAGAGAAGACTCGGAAAAGAGATCCAAATTCATCAAAGGAACTGAACCATATACCTCATTTTCTTGATGACCTTTTACAGAAAGACCCTTGGTGAAGAGAGGTTTAAGGCGCGATGAATAAACCGACATTGAACCAATACCGCCTGCATTATACAGAGCAGAAAGGTAGTTTGAATTCCCTCGATAGACAAGCCATTTTTTCTCTTCCAAAAATCGAAGAAAAAGAAGACGAAGGAACAAGTTTTCAACAATATCGTGAGCTTCTTGTTCTGAAAGTATTGAATTTCGGAGAAGAAGACTCCTTACGTTTTGAAAATTCTCTTTGCAGTCGTTAATGAACTGACTCGAGTAAGAAGAGGTTGTTTTCTCATCCCCCATATCCGAACCTCCTTAGCATCTACTGCCCACATACAAGTCTTAGTCTCACCTCTTAGAACGCTGAAAAAATCAATCAACAGATGTTGGGAACATTTATTCAACCCACGTACAGACAGAGAATCATGTCCGATGAAGAAGAGACCTGGAATGTAAGCGATGCAATGAATAAAATCCGTGCTGCTCTTGCAGAAAATAATCAATCTGTCGAAGATCTCTTCGCTTCAATCGATGGAGATGATGATGGACAAATCAATGGTCCAGAACTCTACAAGGGACTTCAGAGTGTTGTTGGTGACAAACTTTCACCGAACCAAGTTTCAATGATTATCAAGGCACTTGATACCAACGAAGACAACCGAATCGATCTCGGTGAACTTCAATCTGGTCTTTCTTCAGAAGAAGAGTAAGACGACAAGCACTCCGCAATTGGTTTGCTACTATCGAATGGCAGGGGTCTTGTCGAAACTACCCCCTCTTGTTTTAGGTAAGAAGCGGGACAGTGTGATGTTCAGGAAGATGAAACATTGTTTGTTTCATCAACGACTTGAGGGAAAACGATGGAAGATTTCGAAACACTTGGCCTATCTGATGAACTTCTACGTGCTGTAAAGTCAGAAGGTTACACAACTCCAACACCCGTTCAGGCATTGTCTATCCCTCCACTCTTGGAGGGAAGAGATGTCCTTGGTGTTGCTCAAACTGGGACTGGAAAAACAGCTGCTTTCGCTCTACCTGTTTTACAAGTTATGAGTCGCTCAAGGCCTCAAGGAAAAAGATTCATTCGAGCCCTTGTCCTCTCGCCTACGAGGGAATTGGCTGCACAAATCGATGAACGCTTTTCAGTCTACAGTGAGCATTTAGATCTCAGACACAAAGTCATCTTTGGAGGTGTTAAACAGAATCCTCAGGTTCGAGCATTGGAAAAAGGACTCGATATTCTCGTTGCAACACCTGGACGATTGCTCGACCTTATTGGTCAAGGATTCATTGACTTGGGTCGTGTTGAATTCTTCGTTCTCGATGAAGCAGATCAGATGCTCGACATGGGATTTATCCGAGATATACGAAAGGTATTGAAACTCCTTCCAAAGAGAAGACAAAATCTGTTGTTCAGTGCAACGATGCCAAAATCAATTGCAGAATTAGCAGAATCATTCCTTCGGGATGCTATCATGGTCGATGTAAGTCCAGAAGAAGTCACTGTAGAACGAATAGAACAGAAAATCATGTTCGTTCGAAAAGCCGACAAACGTCGTATCTTGGTCAAGATTATCAAGGGAGAAAAGGTTGAGAAGGGTATTGTATTTACTCGAACAAAACACGGTGCAAATCGGCTCGTAAAACAACTTGACCAGTCTGGTGTCAATGCAGCAGCAATTCACGGTAACAAGAGTCAAAGTGCGAGGACAAAAGCGCTTGCAAGTTTCAAGGCAGGACACACGCGCATCCTCGTTGCAACAGATATTGCAAGCCGTGGAATCGATGTTGACGGGATTACTCACGTATTCAACTACGACCTTCCAAACGAACCCGAAAGTTATGTCCACAGAATTGGTCGTACCGCTCGAGCAGGAAAGTCAGGCATAGCCTACGGATTCTGTGATGAATCAGAATCTGGATATCTTGTGGGAATCCAGAACCTCATTGGGTTTGAGATCAATGTTGATGATGAACATGAATTCCATTTCCAAGGAGCAGTTCCTAAACCTGGTCAAAAGCCAGGTAAAATCAAGACAAATAATCCTAAGAAGAAGCCGAAAAGAAATCATCAGAATCGGTCAAACAAACCAAAACAAAAGAGAAGAAACAATCACAATTCACGTCAACCAACTTCTGGGCGTTCACGCTCAGGGAGTCGAGAAGGAAGTCCTGGAAATAGCGGAGGACGCTCTGGAAATAATCGAGGACGTTCTAGAAATCAACGAAACAATCGTTGATTCGAATCAAGACTTGATTTCAGGCATTTCAGCATCTTCCATGAGGATGAATTCGTAAGCACCAGATGCACTGTCATAATCAATACTCAAGAATAAAGCCTTCATTTGTCGATCTTCGAATGGATCATGGAACCATGGTTGACCTGAGCGGAAAATTTCGAGAATTTTCTTGAACTCAACCATTCCCATATCTCCTGTAATGGTATATTCAGCTGATTCAGCACCTTCATCCATCAGGTCATCACCTTCTTGACCGCGAATAACTGTACGTTGCAGTCGACGTTTTACATTCAAATGAACATTACAATTTGAAATCTTATGCCAATCTTTCCCTACACTTGCAATAAAGCATTCATTTGCTTCCATGGCCATTAGATGGGGGCATGGTTTGTAACCTTTTCAGTAAAACCAGATGAAATATATGCCCCATCCGATGAAAAATAAACTCACTGTAGCGTATTTGAGAAACGGAAATTGTTTCGTCACATCCTCAACTTTATTGCCAATATCTTCGAGTACTTCATCAGTAACTGCAGCGGCTGCAAGTTCAGTCAATGATTCCCCTGCCATGATTGAAAATCTTCCCTCGCTTACTTAATTATTGGGACGACGATTGATTTTGGAACTATTTGATTCATTCTTCTTCAAGAATTTTTTCAACTTCTTCTCC
>DAKQ01000056.1:0-2702 GCA_002496635.1 Euryarchaeota archaeon UBA82
TATATGAATCTCAACATTGCTGCTGGCCTTAGAAATCAAATCGATGATATCTTAACCCAACCTCCTGAATTACAACAAACCCGAACCTCCAAGTTAACTGGAGGATTACCGGTATCCCTTGATATCAATGATGGGATTCATGACACACAATCAAGAACAACGATTCTTACTATGATCATCTTGACAATTGTCTTAGCAATTGTATTCCGATCAATTCGATTAGGGATTATTACGATGGTCCCTGTTGCAGTGGTCATTTTATGGCAACCACTTCTCATGCAAAGTGGAGATGTAAACGTGAATATCTTTACTGCGATGATCGGAACAATCGTGTTTGGAATAGGAGTTGATGATGCAATTCACGTGATGCATAGAATACAGGAAGAAGGTGAGAATTCGACTGGGATAGCTCATGCTATAGAAGAAACGGGTCAAACCATTTTTGAAACAACCATCACAACAGTTGCAGGTATATCTGCAGGATTCTTGGCAGCATTCCCTGGATTAGAGAATTTCTTTATGCTAATGTGCTTGTTAATCGTATTTGCATTTGTAACAAGTTCGTTCCTATTACCTAGTATACTTGTTGCCGATCATACAACACGTGACCTCATCAAGGGAAGAACCACCCTTCAGGAAATCGTTGCTGGTGATGACCCATGGAGAGATATGTCCGGTGATATGACCATAACAAAAGGTTCTGATTTAGCGCCTTTAGATGCTGTTTTACAGCCGAGTTCAGATTAGATTTCGTCTCTTAATAGCGAAATACCATGAGGTTCCTATCGCGAATACTAATGCAGTTCCTACAAGGATTGAAATTATTGGGAGTCCATCGGAGGTACTTGCTTTGACTTCAGGATCTTCTACAACTGCCTGTTCAACATCTTGTACTGTAATCTCACCTTGCATTCCTACTGAAGCGTGAGGTTCGCAGACATAATCATAGACACCTGCTGATTCGTAGTCAAAGAAATACTCGTACTCAAGATTACGAGCAGGTTCACCAGAATCAAACACTTCATTCTCTTCAACTGCATTATGTGGAAGTGCTTGATTGCCCCACACAAAACGAACGCTGTCTCCTTCGTTAAGTGTGATCGTTGAAGGATTAAATCGTAGATTTGTACTATCCACTGTAACGACCTTAACTTCCCCTTCTTCTTCTGCGATCAAATCAATACTTCCTTGCAAAAAGAAGAAAACAAGTGCAAGACATATGAGTCGACGCATGATGTTACTTTACGCACCCATTATATGAACACGTGTTCTTGAAAATCAATCTTTGAGCCCATCTAAGAAATCATCGCTTAAGTCATCAATGATTTTCTTACTCTTTGGCCATACCTTTCTGGTAAAGATTTGTGGAATGGATTGAACAAGATTTCCTCTATAGATAATGATGCTTGAGGGTGGAGGGAGTGAGGAGTAAGCCCCTTTTTGTTACCTTACGGCGATTGCATTCAACTTAGCATCCTACCTGTCCCTGTGCGTGCAGCATAAGCGGGACGATTTGGACTTGCTCCAGTGGGGTTGCTCGTTCCATCAACACTCAGGCAACCTCCGTCTTTCAACATCATTGTACACACCTGGTATCGTATCGTTTCTGTGGCATTGACCTGACCATTTCTGATCTTTCACTTCTGTGAACCACTTGCACTACGGAGAGGGGACTTTCCTCAGAGTCGAACTCTGTCAGCAATCCTCTCACTCCCTCCATGTCTCTGTGGAACCACTTGCATATGAATCCATCAGATTCATTGGTAAGGGTTCTGACCGACATCTGCAGACTGATTTTGAGAACCATATGGGCTCTGTTGAGGGTTCATTTGTTCTTGAGCTAAGGTTGGAAGAGAATCTTCTGCCTTCTGCAGTCGTGCTGCCAATTTCTTTTGACTTTGAGGACGACGTTGGGGTTCTGAACGCAATCCAAAGACAAGAAGCCCTACAAGTACAATACTCAGAATTCCAAGAATACCAAGCATAATCGGATTGACTTCAGATACAGTGCCAAGGAATCCATCGCTTTCTGCTTCTTTGACTCTGAGAGTAGGAGTTTGAGCAGTCTCTCCACCCATAATCTGAACTTCGAGCCACATCGTTCCTGTACGTGTTGGAACCCATGTACTTTCGTAAACAACTGTAAATCCTGGTTGAACTTGTAATTGTCGAGCATCAACACGTGTACGAGCACCATTGGATTCAACTAATTCAAGAACAACTTGGACGCTTCCATCCGCATTTCCGTTGTTGATGATGGTTGCAGTAATTGGAACTGAATCATCAACACGAACTGTCCCCCCATCCTTCAATCCAGGAGTCCCAATGAATTCAAAGTCCGGAACACGTTGTTCTAAATCCCATACATTGTATGGAGCATCAATGTCATTGAAATCTTCAGAGAATGCATTACCTGCCATGTCAGAACCTGTTACCCATATCCTCAATTCTAACGAATCAGAACGTTCCGATTCGGAGATCAATTCGTCGATATCCAACGTGGCTGAAATTGGGATTAATTCACCAAATGCACGACCTCCAAGGAGCGTCATTGATTCTGAGCCTTCATACATTGAAGCTACGTTAAGTCCAAGTCCTGCAGGGTGAATAGAATAGTGAAGTGTCAAAGTGTCTGGATTGAGTTGGGACAACTCACGAACTGAGAGTGTTACTTCAATCGATGACCAATCAGATTCAGCAAT
>DAKQ01000056.1:3072-20284 GCA_002496635.1 Euryarchaeota archaeon UBA82
ACGAAAATTGTGGTTAGAGGGCCATCTGCAAGGCCTCGTAGAACTGCGCCACTTGGAGGATTGTACATTGAAACAAACAAACCATGCTCCCCTGGTTGAGATGGAACCGAACGTCGATATGAGAAATTCCCATGTGAATCGACAACGGATTCTTCACCATTAATTCTCATTAACAAATCCATTGATTGCTCGAGTATACGATGACTACGATACCATACAATTTCACCTTCAAAAGCCATTGTTGATTCTGTGGAAGCCCATGCTCCATAAGGCGAAACCACCGTGTCGTCAATTGAAAGTGAAGTTTGGGATGTATCAAGGGTGATTTCACCACTGTAATGCCAAGATGAATCGTACAAAGGCACAGTTACGAACTGTCCGAGACGATCTTCAAGATACAAGGATGGAACTCTCAACATTGTTGGATCAGGATCAAAGCCCCATTCGATGCTAAAGTTCACATTGAAGGTACCTTGTTCTGAGAAGACACCTTCTCCACCGAGGACTTCACAGGATTCAACATCGATGTACACGTGATTCGTGTAACATTGGCCTGTATTTGAATTCCAATAGATTGTGGCTGGGTCTGTTGCTGTAGAACCAATATCTAATTCGATATATTCGATATCAGTAACTCCGTTCTTATCCCAAATTGGAATTTGCAACAAGATTGCTTCTCCAGGATGTAACCATTCATCGCCATGTTGACCCCATAGGAGATCAAATTCGGTACCGAGAGAAGGGGTTCCGTCTGCACGTAATTGAATGTTAAACAGAGGCGTGTAGATGCTTCCACCTTCGATCATGATATTACCTGCACCATCAGCAACGGAAAGCCAGCCTTGCACATAATCGCCTTCTGAAGCGCTCGATGTATCCATTGTAAGCACAAACTCACCAGTACTTGCAAGCATGTTCTGTGGAGATTCTAAGTCAACCTCTTGGATCTCATCTTCATCGATTTGACCGTCCATGTTTGAATCATCGAGCCAAGACCTCCAGATCTTTGCCATTGCATGATGAGGAAGAGTTGGATTATCTCCAATGATGAATGTCACTTCTGTTGCAGGAGATGCATCCCTGTGATCAAACTCATTAATATCCATCGAGATTAACATTGGAGCAATCGTATCCATAGTAAACGAAGCAATTGGATTTACCTCATAGGAAGCACCCTGTCCAAGCAGTGGTGTGACTTCAAGTTCCATTGTCAGGTTCTGCACAGTACTTGGTACGTTGTAAATAATCGATGCCACTCCATCAACAACCAAATTTGTTGACCCTTTGTCTTGTCCATTCACAAGCAATCGCACCAGAGCTTGTCCTGTACGAGGGACTGCATCTGAAACACCCTCAAAGCCCAAATAAGCATGAACTGTTACGAATGTATTTGGAATCAAGAGAGCAGATTCAGCATCTGTTTCAATTCCAGATTGAGACTCAATGGTGAAGCGCTTCAATGAAACATCGTTTTCAACCCCATTTGCATGACCCAATCCAAAGACGTGGTTAAGTGGAAGCGTTGGTCCAGTCGGACTGACAAGCATGACACTCATCGATGCATATGGCTCATCGTCCCATGACATTGGCATTTGGAAACGATGAGTAAACTGGATGTATGACCCACTGCCGACCATACTAATTTCTCCGCTGGAATCGATATCGCTCCATCCTAAACTGTATCCACTTTGTTGACAATTTGAAGTCGATGCGCCAGAGAGTGGCAAGAGTACACTACTGCATCGTACTGATGATGACGCTGATACACCTCGCAAACTCATGTCGATGCTCCAACCATTATTTTTGACGTAGGATTCAGCATCACTTACACCTAATGGAGACAAATCGAAGGTCGAATTCACCGTGATCCAATCTGTGGAAGGCGTGAGTGTATCAATTGGAGGATAAATTGTAAGAGAAACAGGATTTAGTGTCGGTGTTGTAGAGATAGAATTGAGAGTCATTTTGATTGAACCAGAAGACATCATACGGAATGGAATTCGAAGTTCCTTTACGCCACCTATGCTCACAATGGAAGAGAGTTGCTGGTTCATAGCTTGGACAACGGAAGATGTTGAAATCAGATTCATGTTTATTCCTGCATCGTATGGAGCAAAGATTCCACACAGCGTGACATCAGCAGTTGACTGAGATGAGCCAATGGTGATGCTTACGCGAGCCATTGGCAATCCTAGGATGCCACGATCATCAGCAGCATTGGACAAAGCACTGTTCAAAGTACTTAGTTCAGTTTGTGAAAAGGAAATATGTTGAGCGTTTTGGAAATTAGCGAATCCTCTATTCGTTACATCTGAGCCTGCAATTTTAATATTCATATACGGAGATTTCATCTCGTTATTCGAATTGAGAGTGAAGGCAAAATCATTGATCCCAGCAAGAGGCAGGAGTACCTCAAACATTGAAGATGTACTCGGCGAGGATGTTATTGTTTGACAGAGTTGTCCTGTAGCGAGCCTGTTTTGGAATCCGAAGGAACCTGCATTCGCACCATCGAGGCCCCAATCTGCAACACCGTCTGGACCGATGTCGATTCGTAGTCCAGTGCTTGGGTTTGAACGAACTGTTTCAACATCGAATGAATCAACGGAATAGGAACCACTTGAGGAAGTGAAACGGAATTGTACTGAATGACCAACCTCATCGAGAGTATCGTATCCATCGAGTGGAACAGATTGCCATCCGGTATCATCGACATTGGCTTCAAGCAAAGGCGCTCCATTCGCGGTTACAGATGTTGAAAGGGCGCCAAAGCCATTCGAAATCTTATAGACAGGAGAAGTTAGTGAACCAGTTCCTGAAACAAGCCCTGTAGTCGAGGACCATGATGTTCCTGCGAGTGTCCAATCATGTGTAGCAGGATTTGCGCTAAAGGATTCATGAATTGCACCACTGATACCTAAACTGTGAATCTTAGGACCACCAGATGGACCGGTCATCATGTGTGTTTGGAATCGAATGGACGGTGTCGCTTCCCAATCAATTGCTCCAAGATCAACTTGTAAGTCGGTCATTTGAGAATAGCCAGGAACTGTAGTTCCTGTTGCTGCGTCAATAAGTGACCATTCGAAGAGAGAACCTGTTGGTATCTCTGCATCGATTACCATCAAACCGTAGGAAGAGGGTTCACTCCCAAGGGTTGCTCCTGGACCAAACGGTTGCGAAGTCCAATTTCCTTCACCCGTAGATATTCCCGATGCTTTTGGTAAAATTTCAACATCATCAATGTTCCATCCTGAGTATTGAACACTCGAATCAGTTCGTCCAATTCCAAAGCGAACTTGAAGGTTTGAATTCCCAGAAATGTAGTTGCTTATAGTGTAGGTGAGTGATGTGAAGGACCCATCGCTGACTGAACCAGTATTCTGCCATATGTTGGTCCAAGAACCGGATGAACTCTTTATTTGCACATAAGCGTGGTCCCATGTCGATGACTCAACGCCCAACTGACGTTTGAATTTTAAATCCCACCCGCCTGAACATCCACCACAATTCATGACTGGGGAAGTCGCCCAAATTGTGCTTCCCATATTGTTCGGATAATCACCGTTGTGGGAATAGAGAGTGTTCGCGCCACTAGGAACAGCACTCGTTGCTGGCCTGCTGCTCGACGTATCTTTACCAATATACCAGGCAGATCCCAAGGTCCATGTGTTGGTACCTTCAAAGTCGAAACTCCAACCCTGAGGTAACAGTTGGAGAACAGAATTGTTGACATCCATGCCATCGTAAACAGCAGCAGAGTGAGAGTAATCTGCGGGGGAATCCCATACTTTTGCGGCAGTAACTGGAAGCACATTTTCATCAAGAGAAAGGTCGATTGAAGCAACAGCCTCCCCACTTGGAACACTGATTGAAATTGCGTCGTTTACTCCATCCGGATAGGAACCAATACTGACGATATTTTCTTGACCAGTAGGTGTTACATTTGACACGCTATCATCTTCAAAAACGAGGTCATGTGCAGCATTATCAACCAGTGGGTTACCCAATGAAATCAGAAAAACTGACAGCAGCAAACCAGCGACAAGTACGTTGCGCCTGCGTCCACCCATGTTCCTCCCTAATCTTTCCACCCAAAAAGCATTCTTGCAAGAATTCTGACTCATAATTCTAACAATCAATATCAACCGCCCGAAACAAGGGTGCAATATGAGCGACGCTGAAGCACTGAAAAAACTCGCAGGTGAAGCCGCCTGTTTGTATGTTAAATCTGGAATGAACGTTGGACTTGGAACGGGTTCAACTGTCAAATATACCGTCCTTGAACTTGGAAGAAGAATCCGTGAGGAAGGTCTTGAAATTGTTGGCGTTCCAACATCGGTTGCTACAGAAAAACTCGCAAATGAAGTTGGAATTCCACTGGTTGAATTAGGCTCTGTTGCAGGTCTTGATATTGTCATTGATGGAACGGATGAATTTGACCCCCAGTTTCAACTGATCAAAGGAGGAGGAGCAGCATTATTACGCGAGAAGATCGTTGCTCAACAAGCCGCCTCAATGGTTGTTGTAGCCGATGGCAGAAAGCAAGTTGATTGTCTCGGGGCTTTTGGTATTCCAATCGAGATTACACCGTTCTCATCAGATGTCACAGTACGAGCCCTCGAGGCTTTATTGAACTGTGATGTTGGTCTACGTTCAAATGATGAGGGATTGATTCATACTGATAACGGAAATTGTATTGCTGATGCAAACGTTGGTGCAACCATCGATGATCCCGTTCTCATGGAAGCTCAAATCCTCAATATCGCAGGAGTGGTTCAGGTTGGTCTGTTCAATGATATGTGTGATGTTGTGGTCTTAGCAAACGATGGAAAAGTAACGACATTAGTCAACCCAGCAGGTCGATTGTGAAGGCGGGCCTGACGGGGTTCGAACCCGCGACCTACGGATTAAGAGTCCGTCGCTCTACCTGACTAAGCTACAGGCCCACGCTGCCCTTAGCCAAGTTGTATTTAATCATCATGGGACAAAGTCGTCCCAGCATCCTCTCGTAATGCAGATAGGGCATCTCCAGGTTTGCAAAGGATTGAACGCATTGTAGGTGAATGACGAACTGCTTGAATCATGCTCGAAATCTTAGGGCCCATCGAACCATCTGGAAATTGTCCCTCTGAAAGGTATTTTTCAGCCTGTGAAACAGTTAATGCTCGATGTTCTTTTTGCATCTCAGAACCAAAATCAGTATACACCGCGTCAACACCAGTAGAGATAATCAATGCTTCTGCCCCCAATTCTGTAGCAAGTAAAGCGGAGAGACGATCTTTATCGATTACTGAAGGAATTCCTTTGAATTGTTTTTCTTCGTTTACAATCGGTATTCCGCCACCTCCTCCACAGATAACAACTGCACGCTGTTGTACAAGTGTTCGAATCACATCAATGTCAAGAACACTTATTGGCATAGGACTTGCAACAACACGGCGAGGTCCATTGATCGTCGTGGCAATATCCCAATCTCGTACCATGACCTCTTCCGCACTCAAAATAGGACCAACTGGCTTTGTTGGAAGTGAAAAAGCCTCATCACTTGAATCAACAAGTACACGGGTCAAAACAACTGCAGTTCGCTCTGGACGATGGCGATGAGAAAGAATGCTGTTGAGTTGAAGTGAAAGTGTGTGACCAATCATTCCCTGTGTAGCCGCAACCCATTCGTCCATTGTATGAATCAGATCTGAATCCACTGACATCAATGCTCCAACTTGTGGCCCATTTCCATGAGTTAGAACGACAGACCAATCTGCCTCGAGTAAATCCACGACATCGCTCATCACTTGTGCGAGAATCATTGCGTGTTCATCACCGGATGCACCTCTTGGTGGAGCCAGGGCGTTTCCTCCGATTGCATAGACAACTATTCTGGACACAGAAAGCAAACCAGCCTCGACATGTTTGATGCTTTCGCCGTTTTTATCAAACAAACGCATAAATCTGCATCTGTTTGAAAACTCCAGACTTCAAACATGATATGCTATGACATGAACGGAGGTTCATGGCCAAAGACATATGGATTGGAGATGTCCAAAACGGCGACCATGATGGCAAAGAAGTAGAACTGAAAGGATGGGTAAAGAGAACCCGCGGTTCCAATAAGATTCGATTCGTGGTTCTTCGAGACTCTACTGGAACAATACAGTGTGTTGCAAAGCGTGACGCCGTCGGCGATGAACAATTCGAAGCCATTGCTTCGGCACTGATCGAATCCTCTGTCATCATCAACGGAACAGTGAATGTTGACGAGCGAAGTGAAGGTGGACATGAACTGGTAGTTTCTTCAATTGAGATTATTGGTCCAGTTGATCCTGAACGACCGTTTCCAATTACCGAATCTGCAATGAAAGCTGCAGATGGCGGAGAAACGGAATTCCTTCTCGACAACCGACATTTGTATCTTCGAACAGGACGTATGACGACAATGCTCAAGATGCGGTCTTCTGTTTTTGGGGCAATTCATGGCTATTTCAGAGATTTAGATTTCATTGAATATCAAGCACCAAACTTTGTCGCAGGAGCTGTTGAAGGTGGCTCCACATTGTTTGAAGTCCCTTATTTTGGAAGGAAGGCCTACTTGACTCAATCATGGCAACTGTATGCTGAAGCTGCAATGCCTGCTCTAGAGCGTTTGTACACAATCGCCCCTTCTTTTAGGGCTGAGAAATCACGCACACGCCGACATCTTACTGAATTCTGGCATGCTGAAATGGAAATCGCTTGGGCTACAAACGACGAGGTTATGACTCATGGCGAAGGTGTGGTTCGTCACATTGCAGCAACACTCCTTGATGAAAGAAGTACAGAACTCGAATCGCTTGGTCGTGATTTGGAACTCATCGCACGTTATGCAGACACACCATTCCCACGAATGCGTTATGATGAAGCAGTTGAAATTCTGCAAGGAAAAGGAGTTGACGTTTCATGGGGTCAAGATTTAGATTACTCCAAAGAGAAGATCTTGACACAAGATTTCGATGTGCCTCATTTCCTTACACATTACCCGAAAATCGCTAAACCATTCTATCACCGTGAAGACCCAACAGATGACAAGTATGTCCTTTGCCACGATTTGTTAGCTCCAGAAGGATACGGTGAAATCATTGGTGGAGGGGAACGTACCTGGTCTGAGGAAGAAATTCTTGCTCGCCTTGCTGAAGAAGGAACTTCTCCAGAAGCATATCAATTCTACATCGATACACGAAGTTACGGCGGTGTGCCTCACGGTGGTTTCGGACTTGGAGTTGACAGAGTATGTTCCTGGCTTAGTGGTGCTGATCACATTCGTGAAGTCATCCCATTCCCGAGAGATTCTCGACGAGTTACGCCCTGAGGGTGAAGAATGACAACAATTGTAGCGCTTGGATGCGGATTGGTTGGCGAATTTGTCGTCCAACGTCTCGTTGATGACGGACATTCGGTTGTTGCAGTCGATCTATACTTACCTGATTCTATCAAAAATAACTCTCAGATTAAATCTATAGAAGGGGATGCAAAGGAATACATTTCTACTCTAAAGGGTGATGAGATTATCATCAATATGCTGCCAGGACGTATTGGCCATGGCATTCGCAAAGACCTTGTTGTAGGAGGTCACAAGATCGTTGACCTCGCATTCACGGCAGAAGATCCACAACAATTCGATGAACTTGCAAAGGAACATGGATCCACGATGATCTGGGACATCGGAATCGCTCCAGGATTGTCCAACATGCTCTTAGCACACGCTCAAAGGGAACTCGGTTTCCTTGACAAAGCTACAATCCATGTCGGCGGGAATCCAACTGAGCCAGACAACGAATGGTCCTACATGGCTCCTTTTTCACCATCAGATGTCATCGAAGAATACACGAGACCTGCTCGAATTATTAGAAATCAAACAGTTGTGGAAGTACCGGCTCTTACGGAACGACATCAGATTGATGTTGAAGGCACTGATGGAATGGAAGCATTCCTAACCGATGGATTGAGAAGTGTGCTTGATACAATCAATGCCAACGATATGGCAGAATACACTGTTCGCTGGCCCCAACACATCGACAGATGGATTGCAGAAGGCCATTCCACCCCCGAAGAAGATCTTCTCAAAGCCTGGAAATTTGATTCGAACAGAAATGAATTCACTTGGATGAAAGTCTACTGTGAAAGTGAGCAGGATTCAAAACAATGGATTGTAGCGGACTATGGAAAAGATGGAAATGGATCTATGGCACGTACAACTGGATTAGTGACCTATGCACTCGCGTCACGCTTTGCTACACTTGGTACAGAAGCATGTGGACTTACAACCGGAGTTCATCCACCTGAAAATGTCAATGAAGAAACGCTTAACGCAGTACTTGAAATCTTCAACTTACACAATGTAAAAGTTGTTTCATAACATTGGCTCATCACATTGAGGACAAGGCATTCCTGGAATAAATTCTCCAATGAGAAAACCGCAATTCAAGCACATCGATGAGACCATGTCGTCAAAATCTGACATGGTTATCCATGCGTATAGACCTATTTTATTCTAAGGAAGAGAGTCGCCTTCTTTACCTGTAAATTTCTTAATGAAGCGAAAGAGAATTCTTGAGAAGATCATTGAAGCAATAAAGATCAGAATCGTTGCCCACCAAGGTGCATCTGTACTGGTGGCAAAGAAATATGCAACCAACAAAATTCCAATGCCATATACAGCTCGGAAGGCCGAATAGAGCAGGAATGATTGAAAAAGAGGGTTATCACGCAATCGTGAAAACCATGAGTCTCCCTCCATGTTGATACCTGAACAATCTAGATTTCAAGACTTTCTAAAGAAGAGTAATCCAAAAATCAGTAGTAAAATGACTCCACCACCACTCGCATAGAGCATAGTTTGATCCGATTTAACATCTAAAACCACATCCGATTCCTCAGACTGAGGCTCTTCTGTCTGATATTCAAGTAGTTTTAGAGTGAGAGTAACACTACTTTTTTCGCAACCTGAATTCTTGCATTCATAGTCAGACATAGCATAGATATCGATAGTAAAATATTCTGTCAAAAAATCATTTTCGAGGACGGCTGAATTTGATGAAGTCGAAGGGGTTTTAAGATTGAAAAATACAATCTCCGGTGCCCCTTGAGGATCCATGTTTACTGAATTCATAGGGAAAGAGATAACGAATCCAGCGTTATCAAGCATGTCTTGTGAGTAATCTTCAATACCAATTTTTATCATATCATTACCATTCCCATGATTGAATAATTTCAATTTCACATCAGATACCACATTCACATCTAATTCGACGTAAGCCTCATTTAACTGTACATCACATTTACCAAATTGCAATATATCTATCATAATCGAAGATTCATCTTCGGCTATATTTGGAGGAGGGGCTCCGTTCATTTCGACGACTTGTGCATTTACGATTGATGTGATGGCTTGCTTTAGCATATTTTCCTCTGCCCTGTATGTGACTTGAAAGTCGACGTCTTCACCTGGCCCCACCGTTACCGAACCTGGAGCAGAATGAGCAAGATTGGAAGCATTGACTGTAATATCAATCTTCTCTTGATAGATTGTTGGATTCGATACTGTACAGGTTGCTGTACCTATGCCACTTAATCCAGGAGATACCTCAATAGGTATCAATTCATCACATTCAATCGATACTGAAGCTGTTGGTGATTGGGCGACAGCTGGTATAGACACAGATATTAAAGATACAACAATCCCGAGGATAACTGACCAATGCAAGATGTATCGCATATATTTGCGAGTAACTGAAAGCACAAAAAGATGCAACCTGCCGAAAAAAATCGTTATAGCGAATTGAAGTGGTTTCGACACGAGTCTAGAACCAATGCAAGATCCTTCTCACGAATCACCTCATTTGCATAAGGGATAGGTCGTTCGTCCCATGGATTGAAGCAGATTGCATGTGCTGCTTCCTCAAACATTCCAATATCTCCTGCTGAATCGCCAACTGAAATAATACGGTTTGAATCGACTCCAAGCCTTCTTTGCAGCATGCGAACAATCGCTCCTTTACCGTCCATTTGAACTTGATAACGCCCAAAATCAGCAACTGGCAATGAACCATCTGCATTTTCGGAACCTACGAGCCAACCATTTGTAAAAACATGCAATCTAGTATCATAGCCATTTGCAAGACGTTTCGAAGTATGACGATCGATTCCGCCCCAACGTCTCTTCCACTTCCCATCACTTGGGAATAGAGCAGAAATATCTCGAGCAGTTTGTTGTAAGCCACCACTTACAATAGCCACTTGATGGCCATCATTGAGTAATTCTTGAATCAGAAGTTGGTAATTTTTCATCATAGGCATGCCTTCCATACAAACACGTAAGTCAGCATCGCTTATCGGAAAACCATGCTTCTCTAGCCAACTATCTTTGATCAGTGCCACATCGAGTTTAATCCAGTCCCACTCATCTAGAAGTCCTTGATTGTATAATTCAAAAGATTCATCATTATTGATTCCCAAATTATCATAGACGAATTGCCAAGTAGAAAGATGATCGACTAAAACACGGTCCATATCCAAGCAAATCAATCCAGTCATGGAATCACTCCTTGTTCGGCCACTCATATTGGGCTTGTATTTGTTCTACTTGCTTCCCCATGATGTAAAGCATCAATGCAATCATCATAGCAAAGAGACCAAATAATGTCATGGCAATCGTTGCAAACGTTACTCCAAGTGATTCTGTTGTTAATTCAGTAAAGGTATCAACAACACCGCCTGAGAGACGGTAACCGAGAATAAACAACACCAAACCGGGAATACCGAATAAGAAGAGAGGGTGTCTTGATTGTATCATCCACATGAATAATTGAGCAAAACGGGAAGCTGTTGCAAGCGATTCACGTTGAGGTAGAGTAGGAAGTGCAGTAGATTGTACAATGCGGACACGAAGATCAACAGAAAGGTCATGTGCAGTATTCGATATTGATGATTTTGAAAGTTCGATAAGGCCATCATTACTCAATGATGCATGTTGGTACTGCGATTCAAAAAGAACTCTTTCTGATGGGCTTTCGACATCGCCTGAATCTGAGACTAAGCCCACATACACATCCCATCCTTCTCTTGAACGATTGAGATGAAGAGGAAATTCTCGTAAGGACCATTCTTTGTTTACGTTGATAATAAGATAATTATCTGCAGGTTCTAGATCTGAATCACGGATGAGTTTAGAGATATGGAGTAAGTTTTTTTCATCTGTTTCAAGCAACGTACAGCCTATTTCTTCAACCAGAATTTTGGTTTCATCTTCTGAACCGAGGTCAATAAAGACAACATCATCCGTTACTTGCCTTGCTCGAGTTAGAAAAGATACCACACGAAGTTCGATATCTTGGCCGATGCCAATTACTCGCAAAGTGCCTTTAACCACAACCTCTGGTCGACGTCCTACCTTTCAATACTCCCTCACTTAGGATGAAACAAAACCCCTTTTGTGGACGAACGATTGGAACGTACATGCTGGAAGGACAATACATCGGTGTTGTCATCCCTGCACGTAATGAAGAGCAGCATATTCAAACAGTTCTGGAAACACTTCCAGAGTGTGTTGATATGGTTGTTGTCGTCGATGATGGTTCAACTGATGATACTGCTCAACGTGCAACATCAGTGCAAACTCCGTTTGAGAAAATCATTCTACAGACAGATGGAATTGGGGTGGGAGGAGCAATAGATTGGGGTCATCAGTATCTACTCAAGAAACTACAGCAGCCATTCGTCAGCGTCGTTATTGCAGGAGATGGACAAATGGACCCAGCGAATATGCATTCATTACTTCAGCCGATCGTGTCTGGAAATGCAGATTTTGTTAAAGGAAATCGAATGATGAATGACTCGGACATTGAACTAATGCCAACAACAAGACGGCGTGCATCTCGAATTTTAGGATGGTTGACAACATTAGCGAGCGGAAAAAAAACAACTGACCCTCAGTGTGGATATACCGCTTCTTCTTCCACGTTGCTCCAACAATGGAATTGGAACAATTCATGGAGTGGCTATGGCTATCCAAATTATTGGCTTATACATCTCTCATCACAAGGTTGGAACATCAAAGATGTACCAGTTCGAGCAGTTTATGGAAGTGAAATTTCAGGAATTAAGCCTAGACGTTTCTTTTTCAGTGTAGGATTCATGATGGCAAAAGAACATCACAAACGTTGCTTTCGACATCTGAAAACCTCACCACTTATGTGGCTCGCATTTGCAACATATCTCCTCGGATATGCAAGCATATTTTGGGCAACGATAAATCCGTTAAGCATTCTAGCACTTCCTCTCTTTTGGTGGATTGCTCATCGAGTCGATCGACTCGCTATGCGCCGATATGATGGTGGGCGTACCAAGATTTGAACTTGGGTCCAAGCGTCCCAAACGCCCGAGTATAGGCCAAACTAACCCATACGCCCTTAGTTTGGGGGACGCCATTCCGCATATGAAGTTCACTCAAGGAGTTGCCAGGTTCCGTCCTGTCGCCGGATGATAGTTCCATTGATTTCGAGTTGATCTAAAAGGTCATCAACATCCATCTCAGACTCAACCTTTGCCAACACATTCTCGACATCACTTCGATGCATTACGCCATCTTTACCCACATGTTCAACAATCAAGGCATACAATCGTCGAGGAGAGGTTGAATTGATTGATACAAGAGGTTCTTGTGTGGCTTCCAACTTCTTGCGGAGTTCATCCCGAATTTCTTCAGGTGTGTTCGCTAATGCAACTTCAATTCGCAACTGTGCAGCAGAATCTGCCGTGGCTACAATCGGCGTGTCACTCGAAAGAGATTGTCCACAATGAGGGCACTGTCGAGCACGAGTACGAGTCCCATGACAATTCCTGCAAGCAGGACAACGCACAACACTCCATTTCTCCATAAGACAGGTTTGAGCCAACAGATTAAGAAGATTCACAAACGGAAATCTGGATCTTTCTTAGGAGATTGACCACCTGGACGCAGCGCAGGTGCTGCAGGTGCTTTGGTATCTACACGCTTCTTTTCTGGCTCAGCACTACGAGTTAATGCGCCTCGAATTGGGCCTGTTCTTCCACGACCTGCCATTCGTAATGAATCTGGTAAGATTAATGCTGCAATGGCGACACCGTGATGGTCAGCTCCTGCAGTCACTTCATCAACAGCCACATCAAAGGCAACAACTTCTAAATCACGAGAAGCCAGTTTTCTCTGAATATTTCTTCGCAACAGGAGGACCGTTTCTTCGTAATCCACTTCGGTAGTAATCGTCGCTACAATTGCACATTCTTCGCCTTCTGGGGTTTCACACAGAGCATAGCCGACTCCTGCGCAAGCAGTTGAACCTGACCACGCATATGCAGTAGCAAGATGACATTCTACAAGAGAACCCATTGGTAATGCCTCAGGTGGGACGATATTGAATCCAAGAGGAAGCATAGCACCTTGAACCTGAATTAATCGAGCATCACCTAGACCGAGTTCAACGAGTCCTTGATCGAATGCATCCTCACCGTTTTCTCCCCAAGGAGCAACTGCAGTCATGAGCCAACCACGTGAGGATTTGGAGCCACCTTCTTGTCCCGCCATGATACGAAGGAGTGCAATCGGTTCATGAACAACGTGGTCAATAATGAACACAATGAACGAAATGCTATGTCGAATCACTTCTTCGCTGACTATATGGCGAATGCCTCACGAGTGTTGTTAATGGGTTCAGCAGTCGGCTTATTGATCACTGCAGTGATTATGTTGTTCAAGAACAGTGAATCAAATCTACTGATTATCCCAATTATAGGTGGGGCTATTTTGATGGGTTTTGGATATTTCTTATTCGATCCAAAAGATGAAGAGAACCGTAGCAGTACTGCCGGAGTCCTTATCGCAAAAACAGGACATGCCTCAGAAGTTGAACAGAGTAGTGAGGAATTACCAGATTTGATTTCATCTGATTATGAGATACCAATTCTCTAGGAAAATTTGTCTCAACTCATGTACTTTCCAAACCATTCATCTTCCTCAATGGAAGGAAGACCCTTTGGAGCTTTCTTCGATGAAGACTTGCGAACAAGCAGTAGAACCATCAGAGCAAGTAGAGCACATACTGAAATTAAGATCATTTCGTTTGAATCTGAATCCTTACCTTTCTTTGAATCTCCATCATCATCAGTTTTAGATGGTTCAACGATTACTTGAGGCTCAATCAAACAGGTTGTGCAGAACATTGTATCGAATGTGATGACATTTCCTACTTCATCCATAACCGTAAATGTGAAGGTAACGTTTTCAACAGATTCGGAAACTGAAAGGTCAATGTGTGGACTTGACTGACTAAGGTCAAGTACTTGCAACTGAGATTGAGAAGATTGCACATAGGTTACAGAAACGACATCATCTGATAATGCAAACTTAATGGAATAATTATCTGATTCAAGGTTCGAAAATGTAGCGTCTTCTCCTCCCGTGAACCAACGACTTGTCTCCAATGCTTCTTGAGAATCATACAACATGAGTTGTGCTTGCGGTGATTGGCGATCTTCCTTGACCGAGTTGCTCGCTTTCCAATCACTAAATTCAATGACATTTCCATAAGCGTCGATGCCTCCAATAGCATAGACTGGATTTACAATCTCTCCATCTTGGGCAACTGTATCAACATGGAGTGTGTGTACAGAGGCTCCTTCGTTCATCATTTGACCAACGAAAACCCAAAGAGACTCATCTGCTAAATCACTGTTTAGATTTCTATAGAGCATCCATTGAGTCCCGATTTCTTCAGAAAGACCTGCCCAGCGGAGTTGAATTGTTCCGTTAGCGAAATATTCTACATCAAGAGTAAGAGGTACGACAGGAGCAGTCGTATCTTCAACGATTGGCAACATCATTGAATTGTATGACATTGTAATGTTCGTTTGTGCATAGGTCACGTCTTGTGTGCCAAAGGAAGCCACTATTGTAACAGCATACCAAGCATTTTCAGAAGTACCGGGAGCAATTGTGTTGTTGTAATGTTCTTGTCCAGATTCAACCACTGCGAGTAACTCGATATTACTACTCGAAAGTGATGTTGTGTTAATTCTGCTGACAGACGATCTCCAAACTTGGTACGTGGCCTCTGGATGGCCTGTGATATCAGTCCAGGTAACCTGAGTCGTTCCCTCTGAGAAGGTCGCACTGATGTCATCAATGATGTTTTCTTCTGGGATGAGTGTGTATTCGAATACTGCTGCATTTGGTGCAGTAGCTAAGTTCGATTGTTGATTACCCAGTTGGTCTGAAAGTGTAATGAGATAATAGGTATCTCCACTGTAACTCGATTCAACAGAGTAGTTGTACTGTGTGGCATTTGCTTGAAGTTGTGCTAATTCAGTGACGTGATCGGAAGAAAGGTCAGTAATCATTGAAGGACTTCTCCAAATGTGCAGCGTATGGTTGGCATCCTCGATTGTAGATCCATTCCAATCCAACGATGTAATCGAAGTTGTTGAATCAAAAGATGCGACAAGCGTCCCTGTTATTGAAGAACCAGTATTGTCTTCAACGATTCCTTGCGTCAATGTATTTCCAGACAATAATCGTGAATCAGATTCACCATCAAAGGTATGCAGAACGGTGTAGAACATTGTTTGGCTAACATCTTGTTGGTGGACAATATCAAATTGTATGATATCAGAACTTAGATTTGAAGCAATTTCGGTCTTGACTATGGAATCCCAATTGCCTGGAGTAGCAGCAACAGAATGACTCCAGATGGATGTGGTGTGAGCAGTCGAAAAAGAAGAGTCCACTGTTGAAATATCAATCCATGTTAAGGTGGTAGTTGAATTTCCGAAATCATAAGACCCTTGCAAAGCATATGGTGATGAGATTGGTGAACCAAACTCATGAATTGGCTGGCCGATTGCTGCATCACCCGCAGTGAAATTACTGATAATGGTTCCATTCTGGAGCGTACTAACTACGCCATAGTAGAAACTTCCATCGGTCGATGGCGGTATTGAATTTGTTACGGAATGTGTACGTTCTTTACATTCGGTCAAGGTATCTGCAGGAAGACATGCTTGAATCTGATCTGCAATCAGTTGAGCTTGCATATAATTCGAACTGTTTAGTGGCTCATCTGAACGATAAAGCGAATAATTTGTCAACGTTAAATCAGTTAGAATAACGTAGTCATTCGTGTCAATATTGCCCCACATCAAAGTGGTTGTTTCATTGTCTGAATCGAACATAGCATTGAAGTTTTTAGCTTCTAAATTGGGCCCATTCCCTTCGTCTGCACTAACAGTACTGATAATCGGCGCTAGTAAGAGAAAGACAAGGAAAATTGAGATTTTTTGCTTTGACATAATGAACCCCTTAACCTATCCTAAACGAACCAACCTTATGTGAATTTTCCATCCATCCCCAACCAAAATACTCATGAATGGCGGTGATGAGGAGGGTGTATGCTTCACGACATCATCCACCAAATGGAACCGTCTGAACGATTTCAATATGCTCAACTTCTCGCCTATCTTGCAAGCGTTGACAACAACATTTCAAAGCCTGAATTGGCCTTTTTTGAGCAACGTCTCGGAGCAACTCTTCTTTCACCTGAGCGAAAGGAACAACTTCGCAAGAAATTAAATCAAAATCTTAACCTTGAAAAGCACCTTGCTGCAATGAATCCTCGTTCGATTAAACTCGCACTACGAGATATATGTCTGATGACAATGGCAGATCGTGAAGTCGATGAATCTGAACGAGCCGTTCTAGTCAAGGTTGCTGCAGCTGCAGGTTTAACTGACAAACACGTTGATGCATTGCTTCAATGGACAGTCAGTGGATTCCAATGGATGCAAGAAGGGTACAATGCCCTCGACATCTAAGGAACAATATCGTTCTCACAGAATTCGAACTGTTTCAAGATTCTTCGGAGCATACGTTCGACATCGATACTTGTCTCTCAACTCTTTTCCGAGTTCGCTGCATTTGTAGTAATCTCCGTGATGACAAATGATGTTCCGTGGCTTTGGATTCATTGAATCAACAAAGGCAAGTAATTGTCTTCGGTCCGAGTGACCACTAAATCCATCGATAGTAGCCATTTCACAACCGACCTTGACGATTTCAGTTCGTCCATCGATCAACATAGGAACTTCCCCAAATCCTTTCTGAAGACGACGTCCTAACGTACCCTCTGCTTGATAGCCTACAAAGCAA
>DAKQ01000127.1:0-1718 GCA_002496635.1 Euryarchaeota archaeon UBA82
GACCCATGTTATCTCGGAAGAATAGGTGGGGAATACGATGCTCCACGTGACATAATTGGTGGCGTAGATGTGGAAGCAGAACGTCATGGACGTGGTTCATTCTGTTGTGGAGCTGGTGGCGCTCAGATGTGGATGGAAGAATCTGTTCCAGAAGGAAATGACCGAGTTAACATCATTCGAGCCAAGGAACTTGCAGCAACCGGCGCTGATACTGTTGCAGTAGGCTGTCCATTCTGCTCAACAATGGTCACTGATGGCTTATCAGCAATTGATTCAAACATTGAGGTAAAGGATATTGCCGAACTCGTTTGGGAACAAATTAAATCCAACGATGCTAAAATTGAAGCAGCAAAATCAGCATAGATCGTTATGAAGCGCCTTCTTATTGTAGACTTGCTTGCTGAACGTCAAGCATTTGGCGAGAAAGGATGCGAGGAGATTATCAGACATTTCCCTGGGCACGATGTTTTTCTTTGGTCTCCACATATTGAAACTCCACGAAAGTATCCATTTGGAACCAGAGTAAAACAACCGTTAGAAACAGATGTGATTGTAATTACAGGTAGTCGTAAGAATGTCACTTCATGGGAGCCGTGGATGGATGCAGTCATCTCATTAATTCAGAATTCAAAGGCAGAAATATTAGGGATTTGCTTCGGCCACCAAATAATCTGTGCAGCGTTTGGAGGAAGGATTGAACGAGATGACAAGAATCATGCCTTTATGACGGAAGTAACATATCAAAATGGGACAAAAGTGAATCAATTGTTCACGCATCAAGAATTCGTCACCAACAGTGGTGAAATGGAAGTTGTCGCATCTACAGAACATTGTAACATCGCTGCTTGTCGTCATCCTACCCGGCCAATTCGTTCTGTTCAATTCCATCCTGAGGCAGTAAAAAATGTCCTCGATTATGCTCTTGAGTGTGGGGAAATGTCCGAAAAGGAACGTCGTTCATTTGGCGATGCTGATCAAGATCTAGATGTAGCCTCTGCATTGATTGATGCGGAGGCGATGGGCGATTGAATCAAGATGCTCTTCTGAATTGGTTTAACAAAAATCAACGGGTCTTGCCATGGCGAATGAATCCATCTCCTTGGTCGATTTTATTGTCTGAAATTCTTCTTCAACAAACGCAAATGGAACGTGGCATAGAATATCATCAGCGATTATTTGAACGATTCCCAACTCCTTCTTTGATGGCAGAATCTGAGGTGGATGAAGTTCTCTTCCTATGGCAAGGTGCCGGATATTACTCCAGAGCAAGGCGACTTCATGCATTGTCTCAGATTGTTGAAAACGAATATGACGGAGCACTTCCAACAACATATGACGAACTTCTAGCCTTGCCCGGGATTGGTCCTTACACTGCTGCTGCAGTTGCTTCGATTGCGTTCAATCATCCAGTTGCATGCGTTGACGGAAACGTTCGTCGAGTGATGGCTCGTCAAACCAACAAAGAAAATCCATCTGTAAAAGAGGTCCAAGCATTTGCCGATTTGAATCTTGTTCGAGAACATCCAGGAGATTGGAATCAAACGATGATGGAATTAGGTGCACTGATTTGCCGGCCAAGAAATCCATTGTGTGATGTGTGCCCAGTGCGTGAGGGTTGCAAAGGTACTTTGCGAGCAAATGAATTGCCACAACCTAAGAAGCAAAAGAAAAAACATGTCGAACTTCGATGTGTTGTCAGGATTGATTCTCATGGGCGA
>DAKQ01000127.1:2050-4881 GCA_002496635.1 Euryarchaeota archaeon UBA82
CTGAATTGATACAACGCCCCAATTCAGGACTATTCGCAGGTCTTTGGGGTCCTCAAATCGAAAGTGAAATCGATACGAAAGGACTTGAGTATCTTGGTTCTATTCGACATGTTCTATCACATCGAACAATGGATGTTCAGGTTTGGAAAGATACATGTAAACAAGGGATTGATCCGAATAAAGTTGCTCTTTCAACGCTCGATAGGCGTATCTTGACCCTTGCTGGCGTGTTCCTTGATGTCCCATCGGAATGAAGCTAAACATCCGATAAGTCCGAAAAAGAGCAGGTATTCTGCTGGAGCAGCATAATTAATCCATGGTTGCAGATATTCTAATCCAATTTCTGAAGAATGAACTCCTAATTCTTCTTCGCCAGATTTGATTCCATCACGAATTGATAATGACATCACTAGAAGAGATGTAAAAGCAATCAATAACGAGTAGATTCGAACTCTTCTCCCCTTCGATGAGGATTTCGGCAATGAGAAATGCGTTGCAAACGCCCATGCAAAACCTCCATGGAAGACCACCATCGCTGTGTAAATATGAATCTCAAGGTTTTGTTCTATTGTTACAAATGCTAGGACTGCTAGGTGTGTGGAAGTCACTAATCCACACAATAGGGCGACAAGATGTAGTTTCGGCGCAGCAATCGGTTTGAACAAAATGTAGAGCCGGACTGCCACTACAATCTGTATTACTGCGGAAAAAAAGAGGCCGAATGAAAAGACATGATCTTCTATTCCAGGATGATCGGTTTCGGATATGAAAAAGGGTATGTCTCGATAATTTCCTGAAAAATAATGAATGAAAGTTGCAAGTAAAATGGATACTGTTGGCAATATCCATGAGATTTGAATTAACCTAGTGTCTCTAAGACTCCGGTTAAAAATCTCAATTCCCTCGTCTGAAGTGAAATTAAACATGAGCCTCATGCGTGCCTAACAGACGTTGCGTATGAACCTTCAAGTGAGAGAGATTACACCGTCGACTTGTTCAGATGCCACTCCGCCTTCACGATACCCGCCGTAAACAAAAAGTCGATTTTACGACACAATCTCCTGGAAAAGTAGGGATGTATGTCTGTGGAGTGACGGTTTACGACCTCTGTCATTTAGGTCATGCACGATGTTATATTGCATTTGATTTGATTCATCGTTGGCTTGAAGCATCGGGTTATGATGTTGATTATGTTCAAAATTTCACGGATATTGATGATAAAATCATCAAGCGTTCAATCGAATCTGGAGAGGATTGGAAAGTGTTGGTCGATAAGAATATTGAGACCTATTACGAAGATATGGATTCTCTGAATATTCTTCGAGCAGACCATTATCCAAGATGTACAGAATATGTTGACTCAATGATTCATATTATCGAGGACTTAATTCAGAAAGGCCATGCATATGCTGCAAAAGATGGTGTTTATTTCCATGTTGAATCCGCTCCAGAGAAGTATGGTTTGCTCACAGGGCAATCAATCGATGCAGTTCGTCAAGGGGCTGGAGGAAGAGTCCAAGGTACGGGGGATAGCAAGCGTGATCACAAAGATTTCGCATTGTGGAAACAAGCAAAGCCAGATGAGCCGACATGGCCTTCACCATGGGGTGAAGGTCGCCCAGGATGGCATATTGAATGCAGTGCTATGAGTCTCGACCATTTTGGTGTCTCTTTCGACATACATGGAGGAGGACATGATTTGAGATTCCCTCATCATGAGGCTGAAATTTTCCAAAGCGAATGTCACACTGGCCATTCACCTCTTGCAGGATATTGGCTCCACAATGGTTTTGTCAATATTGACGGAGAGAAGATGAGTAAATCACTTGGCAATTTCTGGACGATTCAAGAGATCCGTAAGAAGATCGATCCACTGGTGTTAAGATTTGCTTTGGTCAATGCCCACTATCGCTCTCCGATTGACATGAATGAGCAACTCCTGAAAGATGCTCAACGTAATTATAATCGTATTATTGATGCCTATGCTTTCGCTCTTCGCGGATGCACTGAAGGGAAGAGCCATGATTTGCCTTCGGCTGATATTACGAGCAAAGACCTCCTCTCAAAGTCCCTTGGCCTGCTTGAGAAGATGGGTGAAGGATTTGCTCGAGCAATGGATGATGACTTTAACAGTCGTGAAGCAGTAGCAAAAGTCCTTGCAGCGACAAAGGAACTCCAACGTATTCTCTCCATGGAACTTGATGAAGGAGATTCAAGGGCAGTCGCAAATTATGCGAAAGTTTGGTTGGAAGAAACAGCAGGTCAAATTCTAGGGATCTTGCCCGCACCTGAGGTTGTACTCGCAGAGCCTGAAGAAGATCCAAGAAGAGCCGAAATTGCTCCGAAAGTGGAAGAACTTCTCACGCAAAGAACAGATGCGAGAAGCAACAAAGATTGGCCTCGAGCCGATGCTATTCGTGACGAATTAGCCGAATTGGGTGTTGTCGTTAAAGACACACCTGAAGGTCCAACTTGGGACTTTTCTTGATTACTCTTCTTCCAGAGTAGCACTTGGTGGAGGAGTTAACGGTGGCATATCTGGTACGAATTGGAACGATTCACTTTCCCATTCTTTTTCGATAAGTACTGTTTGATCTTCACTGAATACCTTCTCTTCTTCACTTTCTCGAGTCAAGAGCCCAATCGCAACAAGCAGTATGATGACAATAATCAATAGGAGCGTTCCAGGTCCTATCAAAGAGTCTTCTTCTGCCTTTGTGTCTTCAATATCGTCTCCGAGAATACAATTCGGAGGACAATCATCTCGGCCAGTATCCCCCGTTTCATTAGCGTCTGTGTTGTCGATCGGGTCGACTGGATCAACAGGGTCG
>DAKQ01000127.1:5189-6227 GCA_002496635.1 Euryarchaeota archaeon UBA82
GACTGGATCAACAGGGTCGACTGGTGTTGTTGAACCTCCGGTGCCGTCTTGCGGGTTGAAGACAACATTGACTCCAGTCCGTTCACCATTGTTCATAGGGATGTCATAATAATCCTGTAGAACATCCAAATCAATGTGCGTATTTGCGTGATTTGAAGTCTCGATGATGTTGAAGTGGCGTGTGTCTCCGGTCGTGAAAATATTATTCAGAACATTTCCTTGCATGGAACTGTAACTGTCCGTATTTGCTGACCATGTTGAATCAATATCGGCTGGGTTTAGCGCCATTGCCATTTCCATATTGCTAAGGATTGTACTCCATGATTGCGTTCCTTCTGCGATGGATCGGTCTGTTACATCGACTGCCTTGTCGAAGCCTGGGCCAGTGACTGTTTCCCAATCATTGCCTTTCAATTCGGTCATAATATCGATATCTCCCCAAACTGGTTGGCCATTGACCAATGTTAGGCGGACATCTGCATCGATTGCTTCGATGAGATTTCTGTAAGGATCTTCATGGAAGTTGTCGATAACAACGAGATCTGCATACAAGCCTGCATTTACTCTTCCAACAAACTGATCCCAATTGTTTGCCATCGCAGGATTCGTTGTTGTCATTGATGCAAGTTCGTAATCAGAGAAATAGCTGTTAAGGGCTTGCTTATTCCACACATCTGCAACTTTGAGTTCATGAAGGACGTTCTTTGAACCACTTGGACCCCAGTCTGGTGCAAGAGAAATTCGAACGCCAGCTTGGTCAGCAGCCACAACATCGGTTGTGTCTCCATAAAGGAGGAGATTCGACAATGGAGACCATGCTAGGTCTGCTCCAACTTGCCCCATCATTGCAAATTCAGTTGCAGTCAGAGCAGTTCCGTGAACAACAACCAGTTCTCCAACGAGAAGGTCGTTTTGTACCAACACATCAAATTCTGCTCGACTGACCTCGTCAACACCTTCAGAGAGGTGAAGGTACCATGCATTGAGGTCTCCTGAGTTATTTCCATTCTTGATGTGACTTCCAACATAATCGCTTTC
>DAKQ01000129.1 GCA_002496635.1 Euryarchaeota archaeon UBA82
GGTGCTGATGCAACAGTCACGATTGTTCATTCAAGGACAAAAGATGCACAAGCAGAATGTCGTGAAGCAGATGTTCTGATTGCAGCTGTTGGTCGTCCTGAGATGGTAAAATCGGATTGGGTAAAACCAGGAGCGATTGTAGTCGATGTTGGAATTAATCGAGTTGATGATTCATCCCGAGAACGTGGCTGGAGACTTGCGGGAGATGTTCATCCTGATGTGGCCGAGACTGCATCTTTGCTCTCTCCAGTACCTGGTGGCGTAGGTCCAATGACAGTCGCAATGCTCATGGCCAATACTGTGACTTCTGCTGAAATGATGTCTAAAGAATGATGGGATTACTATGGAGCAGAAAGCACCTCGGATTGCAACGTTTGCAACCGTCCTTTCTGTCTTTTCTACAATCATTCTTCTATTCAACGCATTTGCCGGAAAATATCCTGGTCATGCAGGTGAACGTATTCTCCTTCTTCCGCTGTTCAAAGATCTCTTTTTAGATGGCGCCGAATCGTATTGGGGTGGTACTGCTTGGACATTACAGGAAACAGTTTGGGCGATTGCCACATTCTTACTTGTGATGATTTCACTCTGGGGTCGTCAACTTCGCTCAGTTCCAGAATTACCGAAGCAACCCACTGTGGCTGAGCAACTTGAATCGTTTGAGAGTATTGCCACTCCTGTATCAAACAATTATTCACCTTCAAACAATCAACGAACCTCAAGTATTGTCTCTTCCATTCTTGGCACGAATGAACAACAAATCAGTCAGCAATCGGTATCAAGTGCGATCACATCTCTTTCCTCAGGTTCTCTTGGTGCATATGCATCCACAGTTGTAGCAGAAAGAAACTCGACTGTTTCAGAATCTACTATGGAGACTGAGCAACTTGAGCGCACTAATATTGATTCCGAAACGCTTCAATTATCACCGAAAAATACGCTTTCTGAAGAATCAGTGAAAGAAGAAACACTCGTTGATGATGGCCGTAATTTTGTTTCAGATGGCCCTGCATACATCCCATTGCCAGGTGTTGAGGCATCACAAGAATCTCCAATTCGTAGAACTCCAACAGAATTTGTTTCAGATGGTCCAGCGAGTATTCCTTTGCCAGAACTTCCCGAATTTGAGGAGGAGACAGTGGAGGTTCCTGAATTACCTGACCTTGATTCTTTATTCGATGAGCCTGTAAAAGGTGTACCTGAACTTCCAAATCTCGATGATTTGTTTTGAATAATGGACGAGAGATTCAAAAGAACTGGACGTGAGGGATTAGTATGCAATGGAGCGAACTGTATGATCTTCACTCTCATACGACGCATAGTGATGGTTCACTGAGCGTTGAAGCACTCGCTATGAAGATGGCATCTGAAGGCGTTAAGGTTTGGTCCTTAACCGATCATGACACTATCTCTGGATGGGAAGAAGCAAAAGCTTCAGCACTTGAACACGGGATTGAATTTGTACCTGGTGTCGAGTTGACATGCGATGTAGAATTACCATGGGATGAGGATATACTTTCTCAATCAGGTCGAGATCGAAGTCCAACATCTTGGCATTTACTTGCATATTTCCCTTATGATCCAAATCCAGAAGGTCTTCGATTGTTCAAAGAATGGCTTGAACCATTGCAAGATGACAGAGTTCCTCGTATGCTTGAAATGATTCAATTGGTCAACGGTTTTGGAATGAAAATCGAAGTTGATGATGTATTTAGTCGGGCCCAAGGAAGTGTAGGTCGTCCACATTTAGCGCAAGCGATGATCGATGCTGGACATGTAAGTTCAATGAATGAGGCGTTTGATTTGTGGCTTGGAGACGGACGTCCTTGCAGTGTTGTTCGACCAAAGCCGTCACTTGCAGAGGCCACTCGTTTGGTTCATGCTGCTGGAGGCATTACTTCGCTAGCACATCCTCGTTACTATGGTGTTGATTACGAACGTCTCGTCCAACATCTCAAAGAATCAAATGTTGATGCTATCGAGGCCTTTCATCGTAGTCATTCTGACGAAGAGCGCCACTCCATCTGGCAGGCGGCTACCAAGGCAGGCTTGGGCGTGACCGTAGGTTCAGACTTTCACACACCTGATTGGGGTCATCGACCAGGACACATGCCTGTTGTAGAATCATCTCTTCCAGTTCTCATCTCTTCGGCAATAAACGGTCAATGATGAGTGATAACTCGAATAAGAGAATAATTGGCAATGCCACCAAGAATAGCGAAAGCGGGTCTGGTGGAGAGAACATTGCACCGACTAAAAATGAACAGAACCAAATGTGTTTTCGATACATTGTAATCGTTTTTGGATCAATCATGCCTACTCGTAATGCGAGCATTGTAACAACCGGTGCTTGGAATCCAATGGCTGATGCAATCGCTAAATTTAGAATAAAACCAACATATGCTCCCAACTTCCACTGTGTCGAAAGACCTGCTTCTTGTGCATCAGTACTCAGATATTCTAGAAGCATTGGAGTGAGTAATTCCCATGCATAGATGATCCCTAAAAGGGCTAG
>DAKQ01000007.1:0-152 GCA_002496635.1 Euryarchaeota archaeon UBA82
GGTGTATTCGTCGACATGAGCATTTCTGAAGATTCATTTACATTAGAAGCTGGTGAAGAAGCCGATTTTACAGTCACGTTTGCTGGCGAGTCTCGACTTGATGCTTCCATTGAGTATGAATTTACAATTTCAGCGACCGTAACTGCTTGGGG
>DAKQ01000007.1:560-3497 GCA_002496635.1 Euryarchaeota archaeon UBA82
GTACCAGATACATCGAATAGAAATATGAAAACAAGCGATGAAATTTCGATCACATTCCAGGTTGAAAATGATGGAAATGCCGAGGATCGTATTGAAGTGGAAGTCACAAATTCCAATCAACTTGAAATGGATGGATTTGTCTTTACCTCAGGGACCTTCTTTGCAGAAGATGTTCAAGATGATGGCATCTCATCTATGTTTGAGTTGATTGTCCGAGCTCCAAGTGATGCTCCTGATGAAATCCGTGTAGAAATCAACATTGTAGCAACAAGTAGCAATGATGATTCTGTTTCCGATTCAGTAAGCTTTGACCTTATTGTAGCAGCAGAGGATGAATCATCAGCGCTTGGAGGCCTATCTCTTGAAAATACAGATGATTTGGCTATGTATGGGGCAATTGGAGGCGGGGTTCTCTTCATCATCTTCTTGCTCATCATCATTTCTCGAATTTCTAAGCGAAATGCTTCTCGTAATGTTGCAGTTGGCGACGAACCAGAAGAAGAAGCCATAGAAATAGATGATGAATTTGATCTCGATTTAGATTTTGATGATGATGCCGATTTTGTTTCCGATGACCTCGATGCTATGTTTGACGATTTGTAACGCCGTCGCCTTTTTCTTCAAGGTCGAGTAAGGCCAATATTTGAGTCAAAAGAAGGGGAATACTCAAAGACGTGGTGTGCTGGGTAACACCTGCGATTGGTGAGATGCGGATGCTAGGTCTAAAGGGAAAAACAGCCGTAGTGTTTGGAGTTGCGAGTGAAGATTCGATTGCTTGGGCAATTTGTCAACAGCTTGCAGAGGCGGGAGTAGACTTGTTCCTAGGCTTCCAGAAAAGGTTCATGTCACGTGTTTTCCAACTCAAAGATAAGCTTCCAGCAATCAAAGGATTTTATCCATTGGACGTCGAGCAAGATGAAACCACAGGAGAATTCTTTGAGGCTTTTTCCAAAGAACACCCCGGTCGGAAAATTGACATCCTCGTCCATGCGATTGGATTCGCTCCCCGAAGTTGTTTCGATCGACCAATTCTTTTCGTTGAAGATGCTGATATCAATACTGCAATGACGATTTCAGCCAACTCTTTGCAACGATGTTTGAAATTCGCTATGCCTCATCTTAGTGAAGGATCCTCAACCATTACTCTCACCTATGCAGCATCAACCCGCTTTGTTCCATCGTATGGAATCATGTCCATGGCTAAGGCTGCTCTCGAATGCTGGACGAGAGAACTTGCTTGCCACCTTGGGCCGCATAGCCATCGCGTAAACAGCATCTCTTCTGGACCAATACGAACAATTGCAGCATCTGGGATTCCTGGATTTGATAAAATTCTAGATCACGTTCAAGCAAATGCTCCGTTGAGGAGAAATGTGAGCCAATCGGACGTAGCAGGCACGACTCTTTGGCTTGCAAGCCCTCTTTCTGCAGGAGTCACTGGACAATGTATCCATGTCGATGCAGGCTATTCAATCACTATGGTGCCACAGAGCATTATGGATGTATGAGGTGAACAAGATGACCATCACGACAGATGACGGAAAACCATGTGAAGGGCTTGAACAAGGCCCCTTTGAACCGATTGCAGTAATTGGTGTCGCAGCGATGATGCCGGATGCTCCTGATCTGGATACTTTCTGGCAGAATATTATTGATTCACACGTAAGTATCCGTGAGGTGCGAGAAGGTCGCTGGCCAGGTCCTGTTGACCATTTCTGGACTGAAGGAAAACCAGGTGACATCAAACATGGTTTCACCTATTCCAAGATAGGGGCGTTCGTAGAAGGATATGAGTTTGATTGGAGAAGGTGGAGACAACCTCCCGGCACACTCCCTCAGATAGACCCATGTCAATTATGGGCAGTCTCAGTTTCAGCGCAAGCGATAGAACAAGCAGGTTATGGAGACGATGGAAAGCAATTCCCTCGAGAAAGAGCAGGTGTTGTTTTCGCAAATGCTCTTGGCGGTGAAAACAGAAACCTGTCAAACATCCGTGTTTGGTCGAATCACACTGCTGAACTCGCTAAGCAACATGGTATGCCTGATTCTGCAAAAGAATCGTTCATTGAAGACGTGAATGAGCAATCTCCCAAAGTTGACGAAGATACAATGCCGGGTGAACTTGCAAACGTGGTTTCTGGAAGAGTCGCTAACTTGCTTGATTTGCAAGGGCCAAATCATGCAATGGATGCTGCCTGTGCATCATCGATGGCTGCGGTTATGGATGCCTGCCGATTATTACAAACACGACAAGCAGATGTCATGCTTGCTGGTGCAACCGATCGAACAATGGATCCTGCAACCTACGCTAAATTCAGCGCTATTGGCGCCCTCTCGCCAACACATTCTACACCGTTCGATGCACGAGCAAATGGATTCGTAATGGGAGAAGGCGCTGGAGTAATGGTGCTCAAGCGCTTATCCGATGCAATTTCTGACGATGATGTCATTCATGCAGTCATTCGCGGAGTCGGAGGCTCATCAGATGGTCGGGGCAAAGGAATCACTGCTCCGAGCCAACGAGGGCAAATCCAAGCCATAGCTCGTGCTTACAACCAAGCCGGATATCCAGCTTCTTCAGTGGAATTAGTTGAAGCCCACGGCACTTCGACGAAGGTCGGAGATGCAACCGAACTTTCAACACTTACTCGCCTGTGGACAGATGCTGAATCAGGAGATAATGTTGCAGTTGGCTCAATCAAATCTCAGATAGGCCACCTCAAGGCTGCAGCAGGAATTGCTGGTATCATCAAATCGGTTATGGCACTTCATCATCGTACAATCCCGCCTTCTGCTGGATTTGAAACTCCAAACCCAACAGTCGATTGGCCAAACATCCCGTTCTTTGTCCCCACACAAGCAAGAGAATGGCCCTCTCCAAGCAACCATCCTCGCAGAGCAGGTGTCTCGGCATTCGGATTTGGAGGGACAAATTTC
>DAKQ01000083.1 GCA_002496635.1 Euryarchaeota archaeon UBA82
CGATTCAACTTCGTTTTGATGATGTCCTCATTTGCTATGGAGAACTTGAATCTCTACGAGCAACCCTTCGTAAAGCCATGTCAACCAGCCCGCAGCATTCGATTGATGGCCCTGCAAGTGAAGAGAGTAATGCCTGAGGAATACGCATGCGAAGTAAAGCCGTTTTTATGACAACGTTACTTTTGATTTCGAGCGTTATGCTCGTGTTTTTACCACCCACATCTGCAGACAATGACAGTACCACTGCAAACATTTTGATAGATTCGACAACCAATTACATTTGTTTTCCTGACTGCGGCTCTGAAGGCGTGGATGAATTCGATTGGTATCGGGTAACCTTGGAACCGTATACCACCACTCAGGTCTTTGTCGAAAATCTTGATGACATCGCCTCGGTTGATATGCGTGTTTCGGTCTACACAACCAATCCTTTGAACCTAGACCAGCAATTCGATGCTGGAGCAAATGACAACCAAAGTGTGTTTCTCAACAACTCCAACAGTTCTCCTGTGGACTACTTGATTGAAATCACAACGGTCGATGGGTGGGGTGATGATGGATCAAATTACGTCATCTCAAGGAACGATGAAACCGATAACTTTTGGCAAACAGCAATGACAATTCAGCCCGGTTCATTTCTACCCGAAGGTGTTGTCTGCATTTCAAATTGCGACAACAACGTCGTCGACAGTGAAGACTGGTATCAAGTGAGTTTTGATGCAAATCAACAAGTTGCAATCGTTGCAGAAGAACTCTCGTGGTTCACCTATCTCGACTTTGAAATCTATCAACTCGTCAACGGTTCAATTCAATCCTTCTCATACGAATACCACGGAGGCAGTGCAGGTGGACTACAAGATTACAGTGTTCGGGCATGGTTTAACACGACGGTTACTTCGACATATCTCATTCGAGTCTATACGCCTGAACCCGATTCTGTTCAATACAACCTCTCCGTATCGATTGGAACATGGGTTGACGTTCTCGAGGACGATTTCCATTGGGTCAGTTTTCCCGATGTGAAGTTTGGAGACGAGATTCGTGTGCAGGCTGTTCGAACGGATTCACCGAACGATCTCGATGTCCTTATGTTCAATGCTGAAGCATTCGAAGAGTATCGCCTTGGTGTAGCTGATGGCTCTGGAAGTTCTCCAGATGAATTGCTTGCAGAGGAAGATTGTCTTGTATGCTCTATTCAATTCCAAGTCAGTGCTGAGGATTCTGGTTTGCTCAATGTTAAACCTGAGACAACTCATGATTTGCAACAAGCAATCTCATGGTCACCAACACTCTTCCTTGTAGCAGATTACACCGATTACCGAAGCAATCCACCTGCCAACAATCAGGTCGATACTGCACATATCTTCCTTTCAGTAAGCATACTACAATCCCAATCACCATCTGAAAATTATGAATTGTATCAGCAAGAATTGAACGGGGAGTGGACATTAATCAACACAGGTACCACAACCTCAGGTTCGCTTGATGCTCCGATAGGAGGTTGGTCGAGCCAATTGACGGAAACCGGTGATGGTTTTGCCAAAACGATCTATCGAGTGGAAGTACGCGATGGTACGTCAAACGTCCTCCTCTCCAACTCAACGTTTGAGGTCACAAATTTCGAACCTATTGCAAAGATGCAGATAGGTGGCGATATTGGTGGCGAGTTCAAACAGGGCATTCCGGTCTATTTCGACGGGTCTGCGTCATGGGATGGCGACAATGATGCCCTGACCCATTCGTGGCGTCTCGATGGTATCGAACTTTCAAACGAACCCATTTTCGAGGCACAATTGAACACAGGAAATTACCTTCTAGAGTACTCTGTTACGGATACGCACGGGTCACTTTCCCAAATCACACAGAGTTTGTCTGTTGAGCCGATTACCTTGGATGGGTTTTCTCAGAACACAACAACAACGTTACCGAATGAAACGATCGCTTCAATCACAAGTTCCAATGTCAACTATCAAGAAACCTCCATTGCCCCTTCATGGACAGAATTTAGTTTCATATCCACTGGAATTGGCATTGGTATCAACGCCGAATCTCGAATTACTCAAACAACTCAGTACGATCTTGTTATCGATTACTCGGAAAATCAAACGACGTTTTCAAAACAAAACATGCTTGTTACAACGGAAACTGCATTGAAAATGAACCTTGCCGTCTTTGTCCGCGATCTTGGTACGAACAACATTACGATTTACGATATGCCCATGCCCTCTGAAGGGCAAATTTACGAAGGACAGAGCTGGTTTCCAGTGGGGCTATTTGACCGAGTTTACTATTGGGGCGAACTTGCAGTCATCGACTCCACAGCAAGTTCTGAAATGACGTCTGAGGTCAGCCTAGATGTTGAAATTCCTGCCTTGGATCTTATGGATTATATCACCAGCATAGCAAGCAACATTCCTGGTTCGCAAGTCCCACTCTTAGCGCTCAGCATCGCCATCGATTACAATTTGTACATTGATATCGATCTTCAGGTTGATGTTTCCACGAATGGAACCGTCGTTGACATGGTCGTACAATCTGATTCATCAACTCCTGAACTTTTGCCAGTCGCTCCAGTTGAACTTTTTAATCAAGAAAGCATGCAATACTTCTCTTACTCAAGCAGTGAAACTGCGCTCGAGATCTTTGGTTCGATTGGGCTTCGTCTGAGAATTGCCCAACCGGGATGGCTCACTACTGGACTTGGCTTCATAGTTGAAGACCCAATGTTCCTCGAAGGTGAATGGGAAGCGAAATTAGTGAATTCGAGCGGCCCAATTGGATTGAGTAATTCCAAGGGGCATGCTCTTTCAGACCAACTTGTTTCCATTCTTGTCAATCAGACCGTTTTGGATGAGGTTGAAAACAATTCAACAGAAGATAATACGGACAACGATAATCAAGCCAATGAGACCAATGGTACAAGCAATACAGATGCAGATCCAACTAACCAAACAAACCAAACCGATCAGAATCCTGACGGATTGAATCAAGATGATCTGCAACAAAATCAAACTGAAACTTCTGAGAATACAACTCCCTCCTCGGAAGCGTTTGAGATTCTTGATTACGTCCTTTATGGAGGAATTACAGCTGTTGTTTTGATCCTTTTGATGCTCGGCATGTCACGCCGTAGGAGAAAACCTCCCTCGGCATCGGTTAAATCGAACCAATCGTCATGGGAGACATCAAACGCCATCGAACCATTCCAACCCGTCGCTTCGAAGGGAATTGTACCAAACCAACAACAACCACAAGTCATTGATGCCAACAACTTGCGCTTTCAATACGACCCAACAGAAGGAGCCAAAGAGCGTCGTGCTCAAATCGCTCAATCTATTCTCTGTCCTGCGTGTGGTGTTGCTCTTGGCATTCCAGAACAACGTCCAATAAAGGTCACTTGCCCTCAATGTTTGCACGTTGCAAATTTCTCCTAAACCGTTTTGGCAACACACAACAGTTTGATATGGATGACCGTCTACTGCTGTTTGCTCGCAAGAGCACGGGATGCACTTCCGCCTCGGCGGAATCAACGGCGCTGATGCCATATGGAGAGAAAACACACACAGCCGAAGGCTCAACGACCGAGTCAGCTACGTCTATCGGATGACGAAGTTACGCTTCCCCCGCGTTTAGCACACATTCAGAATCTACCTTGGTTGGATTGTTACGACCAACAATTGCGAACTGAGAACAAATCAGAAAACACGCGAAAGACCTACCTCAATGGACTACGCGCCCTTGTCGAGACGCCTCTTCCTGGTGAAGATATTCTCAGTGCGAGTGGACTTGAATCGATGACGGTTCGAACACTTGCGAATCGATTGGAGCCCCATAGTGGACGAATCGATCGATGGACACATTCGATGAGCGAACTGAGCCCATCGACTTACAACGCTCGTCTCGCCGCTGCACGACACATCATCAAGTGGCTCGGACATCGATGGCCAGATCATTTGGTTCGAGCACGTACTGGACGAAAACTTCCACGCACACTCTCTCGACGTGAACTAACATCGGTTATCGAAGCAGCCAACACCTCAGAGAATGCGATTGCATCCGTTGTCGTTACCGTTCTTCTGGATACGGGAATGCGTGTTTCAGAAATATGCAATCTCAACCTTGCTGATTTGGAAATGGAAGGATTGCATGCAAAGGTCTTGGGTGGAAAGGGCGACAAAGATCGAATCGTCCTGTTTACGCAACGAACCAGAGCATGCATCGATTCCTATCTCCCAATACGGGCATCTCGACTCCGTGACGAGGATCGAGCCTTCTTGCTCAATTCAGCAGGACGTCGCTTACAACCAAGAGGTGTTCAGAGATTGATGGATCAACTCGCTGAAGAAGCTGACATTCCAAAGGGTCGATTGACACCACACGTTCTTCGACACAATTTCGCTACTGGTTTGCTTGAACGTGGCGCGGATTTGGTCACAATCCAGCGGTTACTTGGGCACACAAGCATCGCAACCACCCGCGTCTATCTCGATATTTCAGATCAAACATTACGAGAAGTCTACCATCGTGCACAATCGATGCGACAAACAATTGATGAGAGCAGCCCTGTCGATGAAGATCTTGTTGATGAGCAAGGCGGAACACAAACGTTCGGTATTGACATCTCACGAATGTGATCGCTTACGTTTCTCGATGGATTCAGGCCCAGTCCAGTCACGAGCAGGTGTCACTTCTTGACCAGAATGCCCGTCAATCGGGCAGAATTTACCACTTCTACAACGTGAACAGTTTCCTTTTGGTGGAAGTTCAACCGTCTTACGCAGACGACCATACTTCCTTCGAGGCATACCGTACAGTCAGTCGAGACGGTTTTACAATGTAGCGGTGAAATCAGTTCAACCTTTGCGGAACCAAGGCATATCGGCAACACTTCGTGGAACCTTCAATGTCTTTCCTTTACGCCCATCTTTGGATTTCTCGGACTTGACTTGTTGAGTTCCTTTCGTTTTCTCAACAACTTTCTCTGCAACTTTCTTACCAGCAGCGGTTGCTTTTGATGCAGCCCCTTTGGCCTTCGCCTTGGTTTTTGCAGCAGTTGATTTTACAGCAGCCTTTGCCTTTGTAGCGGTTTTCTTTGCCTTTGTAGCAGTTTTCTTTGCAGTCGATTTTGCCTTATGAGTTGCAACCGCTGCTGCGAGTTTTGCAGCATTCGGTGCGTTCATTCCAGCCTTTTCTAGCCCAGCCTTTCCAGCCTTTGCGATCTTAGCAGCAGTGGTTAATCCAGCTGCTTGTAATTTCTTTGCTGTTGCTGCACCTACGCCTGGTAGTGCAGTCAAATCTTCGCCGCTTGATGCCTTCTTCTTCGCTGCCATAGTCTGACCCTGATGAGCCATAGTCCCTGGCCCTCTTGAATTATTCCACTATAATCCTTTGA
>DAKQ01000175.1:0-2603 GCA_002496635.1 Euryarchaeota archaeon UBA82
TCATTCCATTGTCGTTGAGAGACAAAGAATCCGTTCGATGAAGAAGTATGAAAGATACGAGAAGCGAACAAATCGCTTCAATGCACATCTACCATCTTGTATTGGCGAAGTATCCATTGGAGATATTGTTCGAATAATGGAGTGCCGCCCCCTATCCAAGACAGTTTCATTCTGTGTAATTGAGAAGGAGGTGTCTGAATGAAGGGCATTTCTAGCAAGGTGACTCGCGCCATTCCTTCCATGGGTACCATGTTATGCGTGGACAACTCCGGAGCAAAGGTAGTTCAATTGATTACCGTCCTCAAGAAGGGTAGTGTACATCGTCGTTATCCAGCAGGAGGTATTGGGGATCTAATCCAGGTCACCGTCAAGCGAGGTACTCCGGAAGTACGTCGTAAGGTACACTATGCTGTTATTGTTCGTCAGAGACGTCCATTCCGTCGCCCTGATGGAACATGGGTCCAGTTCGAAGACAATGCATGTGTATTGACTAATGAACGTGGAGAACTCAAGGGTTCAGATATCAAGGGACCAGTTAGCAGGGAGTCTGCTGAGCGGTGGCCACGTGTCGCAGCTACAGCGAAGCAAATTGTATGAGGTGAGAAAAATGGTACGAAGCAGTCAACCTAGGAAACAGAGGAAGGCGGCAGGTTCCGCCCCAGTTCATGCTCAACGAAAGAGAATTCGTGCTCGTTTGGCTTTAGATGATGGAAGTTATTCCACTGTGCGAACAGCTACAGTTAGAGCAGGAGACACCGTGAAGGTTGTTCGAGGAGATTATGGATTCCCGAATAGCGTGAAGACTGAAGATCGTGGAAAGCGCGCTCAAGGAAAGCGTGGGGCTTCAGGTGTTTCTGGCGTTGTAATCCTGGTAAACTCTGATGGTATGTTGCATATCGAAGGCGTTACTGTTACAAAATCCGATGGAAAGGACGAACCTTTCCCTATTCGTGCATCTAATGTTGTTATCACGAAGCTAGATGATTCAGATAGCAAGCGAATGGCAAAACTCCTCGAGAGAGAGAATGGAGGTGCATAATATGGGCAGAAGTAGCCACATGAAGAGATTAGCAATGCCAAGAAGTTGGCCATTGCCTCGCAAGACGACTGTTTGGATCCAACGTCCAGATCCATGTGGACATTCTATTGAATGTTGCATGCCAGTTGGTATTATCCTCCGAGATATCCTTGGAATTGCAGGTACCCGAAAGGAGGCGAATCAAATCGTTCAGAAGGGAATTGTGAAGGTTGACGGCAAGGAAATCAAGTCAGTTAATCGCGGAGTAGGTATCTTTGATGTTCTAACAGTTGGCGAACAATCCTATCTTTGCATCTTCGACAAGCGTGGCCGCCTTTCATACAATCCAATCGATTCAAAGAAGGCAGGATCGAAGTTATGCCGACTTAATGGAAAGACTACTCTCAAAGGGGGCAGGACTCAGTTAAGTTTCCATGATGGTAGGACGATTATTGTCGATGATTCTAGCAAAGATGAATGGGCAACTGGTTCTACTTGTAGAATCAATCTAAGTGATGGTAGTATCTCTGAAACTCATAGAGCATCACCTGGTGCTCAATGTTATCTCACTGGTGGTAATCACGTTGGCGAGATTGCAACCATTACAGAAATTGATATCAAGCGTTCATCCATGCCCAATGAAATTAGTTTCGAGGAAGGTTATGGAACCATCCAAGAGTATGTGATGGTTATTTCAAGCCCTGATGATATTCCGGAGGTGGATGCATGAGCGAATCGAATGCGATGACTTCTCCACGTATCACTAAGGTGACAGTCAATATTGGCGTTGGCGAAGGTGGAAATAGGCTTCAAACGGCTGAGAAGGTGCTTGAAATCGTAACTGGATCTTCCCCAATAAGAACCATTTCAAAGAAAACCAATAGAGAAATAGGCACTCGAGAGGGAGCTCCAATTGGTTGCAAAGTTACCATGCGCAACAAAGAGGTCATTGCGACTTTCTTGAAAGATGCATTCTGGGTTCGTGAAAATGCTCTTCCTGCATACAATTTCGACCAGTCAGGGAATCTTTCTTTCGGTATTTCCGATTACACTGATTTCCCTCAGCAAAAGTATGACCCAGATATTGGGATTTTCGGAATGGACATCAACGTGGTTGTCGAGCGTCCTGGTCACCGGGTCAGTCGTCGTCGACGACGTGCTCATCGAGTTGCAGTCAATCATCGAGTAAGTCGTGATGAATGCATGGAATTTTTCAGCCAACAATTTGGCTTGACTATAGTGGAGGAGTGAGAAAATGGGACGAGATCAAGGAGAAAGGATCGGACGGACCAACGGCTGTCGCCGATGTGGTCGTAAGAGAGGAATGGTTCGTCGTTATGGACTTCGTCTTTGCAGGCAATGTTTCCGAGACACTGCTCCGGAATTAGGATTTAAGAAGTACGAGTGAGGTGAAGAAGAGATGCAATTTGATCCCCTAAGTGACGCATTCGTGCGCATGTACAACGCCGAGCAGGCAGGCCACTACGAAGTGACTGTTCGACCAGCAAGCAAGCTTCTAGGAAGCATGTTAGACATTATCAAGGAAAGAGGTTACATCGGAGAATTCGAGAGAGTAAATGATGGC
>DAKQ01000175.1:3032-3235 GCA_002496635.1 Euryarchaeota archaeon UBA82
GCTCAAGATTTTGGTGTTCTTCTCATGACTACTAATCAAGGCGTAATGAGCCATTACAAAGCGAAGGAGGCCCGTGTTGGTGGGCGTCTTCTGGCGTATATCTTCTGAGGTGAAAAAATGGTAAAACTAGATCAGATTATTCACAACATCCCTGTACCGGATGGTGTAAATGCGAATATTGACGGCCATTCACTTACCGTTTC
>DAKQ01000045.1:0-4472 GCA_002496635.1 Euryarchaeota archaeon UBA82
ATTCGGTCTTGCATATGTTATGGACGGTCTAAAGGAAGAGCGAGAGCGTGGAATTACCATCGACGTCGCTCACAAGGAGTTCTTTACTCCTAAGTACTACTGGACTATCATCGACGCACCTGGTCACCGTGATTTCGTAAAGAACATGATTACTGGAGCTTCCCAAGCTGACACAGCGGTTCTCCTCTGTGCTGCTAACGACGGTGTTAACGCACAAACCAAGGAACACGCTTTCCTCGCAAAGGTTCTTGGTGTCAAGGAACTGATTGTCCACGTAAACAAGATGGACATCTCTGGTGTTGACTGGTCTGAAGACAAGTACAAGGCAGCTGTTGACGAAGTTTCACAACTTCTCAAGATGGCTGGATTTGGTAGTCAACTCGACAACATCCCAATGATTCCTGCTTCTTCATTGAAGGGCGACAACGTTTACAAGAAGAGCGAGAACACTCCATGGTACAATGGACCAACTCTCTTTGAAGCTATTGACGCTGCTGCAATGCCAAGCAAACCTCTTGACAAGCCACTTCGACTTCCTATCCAAGATGTCTACAAGATCTCTGGTATCGGAACTGTCCCAGTCGGTAAGATTGAAACAGGTACTCTGAACTCAGGAAAGACTGTTGTCTTCAACCCATCTCAGAAGTCTGCTGAAGTCAAGTCAATTGAAATGCACCACACAATTGTCGACAAGGCTGAGCCTGGTGACAACGTTGGTTTCAACGTCCGTGGACTTGCTGCTGACGAAATCCGCCGTGGTGACGTTGCTGGATACACTGACAGCGCACCAACATTCGTTCGTCACGACGAAACCTTCGTCGGTCAAATCCAACTTATGGACATTCCAAAGGCTGTTTCCGTCGGATACACCCCGGTTTTCCACGCACACACCGCTCAAGTTGCAATCAAGTTCCAAGAACTTCTTGAAAAGACCAACAAGGCTGGCAAGGAAGCTAACCCATCGTTCCTCAAGAACGGCGATGCATGTTTGATCCGTTTCCAACCAACCAAGCCTTTTGCTATCGAGCAAATGGACACCTTCCCTGAATTGTCTCGATTCGCTATTCGTGACATGGGTAAGACTGTCGCTGCTGGTGTTTGTCTCAAGATTGAGAAGAAGTGAGTTCCAATACTCAATGAAACTTGAACAGGAGGTATGAATCATGGCAGCCGTTACCGTCATCAAACTTACCGGAAACAACCATTCCGATATTGATCGTGTAGCAGGCCACATTCGTGCTATCTGCGAACAAAGTGATACCAAGCTTCGAGGCCCAATTCCTCTACCAACACGCCGTCTGGTCGTTCCTGTCCGACGTGCACCTGATGGTGAAGGAAGCGAAACCTACGACCATTGGGAACTCCGTGTTCACAAGCGACTCTTAGAAATGCACATCAATTCCGGTAAGGATGAAACCTCTCTGCGACAAGTCGCAAAGATCGACATTCCTGATTCAGTCACCATCGAGTTATCGATGAGAACTGTTAACTGAAGTTGAAACGTCTTTCTGAAACGTTGTTCTAATCGAAACAGGCTTTGCCATCTTAATCGATGCTTTGTTCACAATGGTGCAGCTTCTGCAGCACCTGAATCAATGAGCCACTGAGCCATACCTGTTTCCAAGTTGTGAACATCCCCGGCTTGCAACATCAATTCAGATCCGTCTGCTGTTGCTATTGCTTCATCGAATGAAGTAAGGATTCGTATTCGAATAAGAGGAGTCGTTTCAATTGCTTTCTCTTCTTTCGGATTCTCGTCCATCCAATCATCAGTAATTGCCGATGTTGCTGATGGGGCGAGTTCCATGGCAGCACCATGCCTACCCTCGCTCGATGGCGCCTGGGGAAGCGGTGTTTGAGTTTCAGAAACCTCTTCAGTTTGCTCGGGTATTGGTATGGGCTCCATGGAGTCCCATTCCAAAGCAGCGATACGATCTTCTTCATCGAAATCGATTGTATCCACAGGTTCTGGTCTTTCATCTTCAAAGACCAAATCAGGGGGCGGTTGATTGGTAATTGGTTTTTCAGTAAAATCACCTAATTGCATTGTTCCTGGCTTATGTGTCGGTGCAGCAAACTCCATTTCTCCACGAAGTCCATCTTGCATCTCTTGCCATCCAATGGTCTTCTTGAATCGATCCATTTCTGTTTGAATTGCAGTGTACAACTGTCGCTCAGCACCATCTGTTTTCTGCCAATCCAATGGCGGTAGAGCAGTTGCATTATCGGTTACACTTGTTGCCATACGAAGCGATTGTGATGCAGCATGTTGCATCATTGCAACCAATCGGCGGCGAGCTAATTCTGAAGCGATATGCCGAACATTTGCTTGTCGTTTCTGTTCATTTTGTACTCTCAAGTCAGCACCATGTTGACGGATCATATTGTGAATTTGAACATCCAGGGTTGTCAGTAATCGCTTGACCATTTCCCAGAAGTCCTTCCGTGGAAGATGGACAGGAACCTGCCGGTTGGTTTGTTGCCGATAGGTGGCGAACAACTGCTCCTGAATCTCACGGGCTTGAAGGTCCGTAAGCATGGTGTCGCTCGACATCATCCGAGCCTTACTCTTAGAGTCTTTGAACTCTCTTGCGCGGGCTTAAACAGAATAGACGAGGCTTCATACCAAATGCCTCACCTTGCGAAGCAAGGTGAGATGGATGAACATACCCTCAAATCAGTACAAGGCAGTGCTTCTCGTAGCACTCATGGTACTTGTTGGGCCTTCTACTCTTGTAAAAGGTGCGCCTACAACCGCATCATCTGGTGAGATTACCATAACGCCAACAGCAGGTAATAATTCCATTCTAGCAAATATTTCATCCATAGTCCAAGTCCCTGAAAACCATACAATTACAGGAGGTACGTTACAAGTTTCCACAGACTGGGATACTGTTGTAGAGGGCGGATCCTATTACGGCACAGGATACGGAAGGACTTGGTCAAATGGAACCTATGACAACACTTCTTCACTTGCTCATGGAGGAAAACTCTCACTTTCGACCGATACGTCATTGGGCTCATTAACTGATTTTGAATCGACGAAAAAGGTTCCAACGGGTTGGCTTGGAATGGGCCCAGATGGCTATGATTGGTCTGTTGTCAATGTGACAACACTTCAGAGTCAACAACAGCCAAGCAACGCAAGCAATGGCATTCATGCTCTTGCTTTTGGTTCTGATCTTGGTCTTTCAGCCAATATGACTTCGTGTATTCTCTCTCCCCGCTATTCAACGCCTCAAGTGGTTCGAAATCTTTCACTTTCCTTTGACCATTGGCATTCAGTCTCTTCAACTGATGCACTATGGGTCGAGTATACCTTTGATGATGTTGAAGCATGGAATCAATTGGTTCCAGAAAACGGTTACAACACCTCCGTAACCTCCTCTCATCCTGATTCAGTCCAACCCTATTCATCTGTTTGGAGCGGTTCCTCACTTCAATGGGATTCAGAACGTTTCCAGTTAGATAACCTCGCGAACATCACTTCCTCTCAATCCATGCGATTCAGGATGTGTGCTGATATGAGCGATGAAACCTCTCAACGTGGTGGCTGGTTTATTGATAATCTCACTTGGTACAATCAAGGAGATGAACCAGGCTCTTGGTTCCATGGAAACCTAACTGGTGACTATGCTCCAAATGCAGATGGAACGCTCCTTATGCCCGTTGATTTCACTGGACTTGCTTCTCCAATCGAACTTGAAATCCGCACAAATTGGGATATTGAGGGTGGTGCAAATGATGGCATGACCATATGGTATTCACTCGATAATGGGACTTCATGGGTGCTTCTCACGCCCCTTCCTGGCTTACCTGGTAACGGTGTGGCCTATCAAGGACAATTCTATGTCGACGAGTCGTTTGGATGGCTTCCGATGTTCTATCCAGTCCCTAATAGTATCTCAAATCACAGCAATGCATCATATGGATTATTGAAATTTAATGTTCAAACCGATGCGATTGTCAATCACGGTGGTTCCGCTCCAGCTTCTGGTTGGGAAGGAATCATGATCGATGATATCACTCTCCATTCAGGTGCAAATACCGCCACTCCAATCAAGCGCGTATTGAACAATTTCACGAACATGCCAGATTATAGCAATGGTTCAATCGACGGATGGCTCGACAATGTAAGTGCTCCAAATCAATGGCAATGGGTTTCTTCAATGGGCGTCAACGGGCCAGTATCTGCTTTTGATTCATTTGAGAACCCTCACGATGCCCCTGCAGGTTGGGCAATCCAGAATATTCGCGGAGAAGGGTGGACACTTGGATCAGTGAACGCCTCTTCTGGAAATGGTCCAAACGGATGGCATTCAGGCCAAAACGGAGTTGGAATCAAACTTGATGGCCAGTATCGAGCAAACTCGTATGCGCACATCATTTCACCAGAGTATCGATTACCAGTAAATGCAACATCACAACTTTCCTTCCGCCATTGGATATGCACCGAGGCTGCATGGGATGGG
>DAKQ01000045.1:4761-12216 GCA_002496635.1 Euryarchaeota archaeon UBA82
CACCGAGGCTGCATGGGATGGGGGAGCAGTCTCACTTTCAACCGATGGTGGTCTGACATGGTGGTACTTGCCAGCAGACCCCGGTGGCTTCCATGATCGAATCTCAACAGTAAACACAAATTCACCATTCTATGGAGAAGGTCTTCTCGACGGTTCTCGGGTAACAGGTGGTTGCCACGGCGTCATACGTGGCTTTGAACTGAAAACAGCGGATATCACCAACCTGTCAGGAGAATCAGTACGTCTTCGCTTCTCGTTCTTTTCAGATGAATTCGTTGAACGAGATGGCTGGTATATCGATGATGCTGGAATTGAAATTTCATTATTTGAAAACGAAGGGGAATGGGTTTCTGAACCATTCACACCCAATCCAGTCTACGGTTATGGTATTCTCGATGCAAGTGCGATTCAGCCGCAAAACACCACACTGCGATTCAGCCTCATGGACATGAATGGGGACATTATTCCACAATATGAACGAATAATAGCACCTACACAAATTCTTCTCAATCCCGAGGAGTATACTTCAGTTCGTATTGTCGTTCACATGTCAACCACAGACGATCTGGTAACGCCAACGCTTGAACGAATAGGACTTGGTCTCAAGCATACGTTTGGAGCCTACCGGATTCAAACACATCCGATGTACCCCACAAAACTCACGGTTGATTCTACGGGTTATATCCAACCATCCACACAAGGACTCGTGTTTGATTCCCTCTTCCCACATTGTTACTGGGATGAGGTGGTGATAATTCAACGAGGAAATAATCTGACCTATCAAGCAGCATTCCCATATTTAGCGTCATTTAATTATGCTTTAGAATCAACATCTTACTCTTCACAACCCATTCCAACGACGAGTTACCATTATTCGAGACTTAGCCCGTATGCTGAATCAATACGAATGAATGAGTTGAATTTTAGTTTATACTTCGCTACCAACGATCGGTTGTTCGACATAAGTGTTGAACCGATCTGTAAAACAGGAATTGATGATCTGAAGGTTAGAATTGGTAACAATTCTCTTGATGGCTATCCTTATCCGCCGACTGGTAATGATACAGGACTTAGTGAACGTACAAAATTCCATTCGGTCGAAAACGGTTCATTCATCAAATACGCTGATGAACATGGAAGCATTGAGTGGGAATCTGAAGCATCAGTTGTTTATGATTTAGGGTATCACGGACATGTTCCCACGTTTACAAATTTGTCAGGAAATCCCGCACAAAATAAACTCCACTATTTGGATCAATTTAATTTGAAAATTCAAACAGGTGAAAATGTAACAAATGTCTCATTGAGTTATTTCAATAATTGGGGATACCAGGTGTATTTTGTTATTGCAACTGTACCTGCCAATTCAACTCAATATGTTCACATTAAAGATCCTGGTCTAACCTTTACCACAACGCACCCAGCTTCAACTCCTACCATAACCGAACCAACTTCCAGCTGGATTGATTGGGGGCGCATTTCCATGTTCTTGCATACGGATCAAGATGCTCAATTATCAGCGTATTCTTTGCGTTCAGCCTCTGCATATTCTGCCATTGAGGGTGTAGCATACAATGAATCACTTCTCAATTCAGCATTGAATGCCTCGAGTACGAATAATTCACATTCAATGTCCGATATTCCAATTTCAATTGAAACTGGAAGCGGCGGCGTACGATTTAATTTCACAATCTTTAGCGAACCCGTCCTCATCGATACGGTTCTTGATGCTCCAGCCTCACGGTGGTTGCCAGGGACACTACGGGAGGTGACAACACATCACCTTCGAACCAATCCAACCGGATTACAAATCGATGCACTTGCATTGGAACGAATCAATATCTCAATGGGATCATCAACCTCTCTTGACGATGTTCGGATTACAGCGGAACTGGATCGATTGGACACAACACCGCGTTTCATTCAGACATCTGGCGCTGGTATCGCCTTCCTTCATCCATCTTCAACTGCTTCATGCACCCAAAGTGAATGTACAGTGACATGGGTCTTTGAAAGCACGTGGTTGAACGATGACATCGATGATGTGCATTGGATGACTTTTGCAATCGATGAGACTGGATTGAAAACAGGTCCTGCTGTTTGGGCAGAAAATACGGCCTACAACGATGTCGAGAACGATCTCGAAGCATTCGAAGTCCGTGCCTATGATGATGAAGGACGTGCTCTCCATGATTGGACACAGCCGTTGTGGCCATTGCATGTTAATCCAGATACGGAGATGACGGTAACAGGTCGTGTTCGTTTCGAAGGTGTTGCTGAGAGATGGGTGAGCCTCGGTGAAGCACAAGTTGCGATTGAAGTACGTGCAATCCCTCCGACAAATATCAGTGGCGGATTGGATGAATGGCCTGGAGAACCCATTGTATGGGCTCTTAACAATGTCTCTGAAGTTGACCAATTCGGCCGTTTTTCTATTCCAATAACCATTCCTGATGCAGAAGAACTTGTCAGCGGTACGCTGTTGGAGGTACGCACCATCATCACTCGATGTGGTCCTCAAGGCAATCAAGCCAATACAGCATTTGATCGGACTGCTGAATCAACATCGTTCGAGATTTTGTATGATGAAACACCACCGGATCTTATCTCCGTTCAAATTCTTGACCAAAGTGGATTGCAGCCTGCTGATGGGCACATTTGGATGCCAGATAGACCAATTCCTCTTCGATTATTGATTCGAGATGGAGATGGCTTAGAGACCCCTCTTACAATTCATACATGGTCAGAAGACAGAGATGATGCAAATGGAAACGGATTGATGGAAGAAAGCGAATATCAATCGTTCACAGCAAACATCAATCGAGGTGTACTTGAAGCAGAAGTCGATTTACCACTTCTTCAAACCAACGATGTGCTTCCACCTGGCTATGTTGAAGGCCGGCTAAGCGTCTTTGTATTGGGCTATGATTTAGCTGGAAACCCATTACAAGGCGGTGGAACATACGGTGAAGAAGCTGATGCAGCGACTGTCTATGTTCAACCGTGGCAACCCACACTCTTGGATTGGGAGTCTCTTGAAATCGATACCATCGATGGACACTTATTCCCCGGTCAAACCCATCACGTTTCGTTTGATCTCATCGATGGAAATGGACTTTCGAGTCTTGACTCAATTACACTTGGTCTCTTGAATTCCCAACAGGATGAATGTTGGATTGAATACGCTCCACGATTCAACACAACAACGGGTGACGTTACCTGTTTTGTTGCCCCCCCAACAGTTACTGCAGAGAAAGATCCTATCAGTTCCAGGTGGACTCTAACAGCCTCATTCCGAATGCGTTGGGATGCAATGAATGATATGAGTGGGCAACAATATACGCCTTCAATCGTGGTATTGGATGAGAACCAAGATGTTGGTCTAGGCGCATCCTATCTTGCTGATTTAAGTTGGACAACCCATACCCGATTGTCGCTTATTGTCGATGATGTTTCAGACCGAGTTGCCCCATTTGGAGTGTATGAAAATAACACACTGACCATGCACCTGGATGATTTTGCCGATATTGATGTCATTGTTGTTCATGAAGATACATTACAACCCGCACTCCATATTCCATTCGATAGCCGAATCACATGGGCTGTGTTTCATAATACGGACACATCCTTCTCAACAGAATCAACAATCGATACAACAGGGTTAAGCAGCCACCGCCTCGTCCTCAATTGGTTAACCATCCCAAACGGTGTGGCGACCCTCAACATTGATCTTACTGGCAGCGTCTTTGATTTCTCATCACCACTCAATATTCAACTGCAAATTGATGAACAATCACCAACTGTTACACTTGAACCTGGAATGTTCAATGACTTGGATTCGAATGACATAAACGACATTCCAGTCACGATTCACATTCGTGATGATTTCGGTGTATCTGAGAGTGGTGCAATGATTCACTGGTGTTACGTACGCGCTGGAAAGGTCGTTGACGGATCAATTGGAGAGAAGTCATTGGAATGGGTAGGGACGTCTGGAGAAATCACCTCGTTTCAAACGAATCTTGATGTTGAACAAACAGGCGTCCTGTTCGAGAAGAGTGATCGACTCAGCGTTTGGTTCTCACATCAAGATCGTTCAGGCAATGTCATGGTTGGTGAAGCCACCGAGTTCAGTCCACTCGAAGTCTATGTCGTTTGGATGGCGTTTGAGCCAATCCCAGTCTCAATTGAAGCAACTCCTTACAGGCCATCGGTTGGTGAGATGATCGATGTCGTATTGACCGTTGAGAACATTGGTTACCTCAATGGTTCAACCTCATTCATTCTGCAAGATGGTGATGGAATCAAACTACGTGAAATCACATTCGATCTCGAAGCCGGAGAGCGGGAGAGCATAACGTGGGAAATCGAAGCTTGGACGACTGGGCGCCTTGGAATGACCTTGAAGATGGATAACAAGAGCGTACTCATCCCAGTTCCTATGGCTGATGTTACTGGTGATTCAGTTGATCAGAAATCTTCTGCATCAGAACTCGGATTGAATATTCTCCTGTTCATTCTTGCCGCTGGAGCAGTCGTAGGAGCATACCTTATGCGCAAGCAACGTATCAAAGACTTGTATGATGAATTCGATCTTGATGACGAGAGCATCAAACCACCGCCACGTCCCTTGGATTTGATGGATATTGGTGAAGAGGAATAGTCAAGAAGAAGACCATCGAGGGAAGACTACGTGCCGGGGTTCCCGAGCGGTCAAAGGGGGTGGACTCAAGATCCTCTGCGTAATGCTTCGCAGGTTCGAATCCTGCCCCCGGCACCATTCTCACAGTTTTTCGAGTTCTTCTTTTGCATCTTCAGTTAACGATTGGAAGACCAATCCTTCTGGATTCTCGATCGCAACCAAGGCCTTGAGAGAATGCAATTCAGCCAACTTTTCAGGTGCTTGTGCGACCTTTACTCGACTGTTTGATAATGTGATTTTAGCACCTGGTTGGGGTGCTTGAATCGAAGACGGCATCCAGATTCCAATGGTTCCTAATGATGGATGTTGAGCAACGATGAGTTGCTCTTCAACCGCTTCTCCAACGACTGCAGAGATGTACAACGGGCGTTCATCATTCAACAGGACTTCAGATGATTGCCAATCTGTTGAAACTTCAACATGACGTTCCTCTTCTTGTCGCTTGCTGATGTCTTCAACTGTTTGTTCAACAGCTTGTTGCTGCTGAGTTGTTTGCTCATGAATTCGGTCGAGAACACGACGCAGCCCCTCGACTTCGACATCATCATCGTCTTCCATAGCACGATGAGCCAGCAGCACTAGTTCACCCAAATGTTCGTCGATGTTGCCATCGGCTGAGGAACATTCCATTGCCTCATCAAACAATTCGATTGCGAAATCAGGACGATTGAGTGCAAGGAAGGATTCTCCCAATTCGGTCAATGCTTGCATAGCCACAGTATGCTCTTCTTGGACCATAGTTTGAACCTTTGAAATCGTCCCATCATAATCCTCATTATTGAGGAATTGAGCCATCGCTAAGACAACATGTTGCTTCAGTTCCATCGAATTATTGAGTGCTCCTAGACCGATTGCTGCAGAAGATAATCGAACTGCTTTCTCGTATTTGTTGGTGGATAATGCGAGTACAGAAAGACGAGAAAGGATTCTTGCTTCGATGGGATCGTCATCGACGTGCGTAGCTTGGAACAACGCACTTGCAAGGTGTTGATGAGAGCCCATTGAATCGCCTTTCATTCGCTTCATAATCGCAAGAGCCATCTCACTACGAACAAGAATACGTGAACTGAATCGATGTGCTACATCAACAAGTTCTCGATTGAGTGGAGCCAAATCAATTCCCGAATCTTCGAGAACTTCAGCCATGAGTTCCTGCGTTTCTGAAATAACAACTTCTAATGATTCATCAGAAAGTCGTTGCTTTAGATTCAGAACATGTTCTTCCAGACGAAGCATTTCTCGACAACTTTCGAACAATGGCTTGAGTTTTTTACGATGGCTTGTTTTGATATCTTCTCCACTAAGATGGCGACGTAATTGATGCAGATAGTCCACGCTTTGCCCTTCTGCAGCAGGATTGGATGCGGTCACGTTGACCTTTGCAGGGGCAGTTGCAAGAAGTGAATCAACCATCCAAGTGATCTTTGCTTGAACGTCGTATTCATTTCTTCGACTAATTGCATACTGCATTTCAGCAGCCCGAATTCGACGTCCTAATCGGCGTAATTCACTTGCATGCTTTCCCTTTGCAGATTTAGAAATACGCTCAAAGAACGTCGAAGGAGGACAGACCGCTGCAGCGAGTTGATGCTCTTCAGTCGCTTTTGCCATTTTGAAATCATCAGTGACGAGAAGAACATCATGCCCCTCTCGTTGTAAACTACTCGAGAGAACCATCAATGACAAATCAACATCTTGAGGTGATGCCCGTTCTCCAATCTTTGAGGCAAGGCCACGTATTTGCCCATCATCGACAGAATGCGTTGTAAGAAGTGGCTTGATTTGTTCAAGTAAATTCGGTCGTTGCTTCCAACGTTGAAATCGAACGGTTCGAATCTCTCCATGAACTCCATCCGTGACGTGCATCGTTTTCAGGGCAGATTTCAGATCTTTCAGAAGAGTGGTTGCCCCCATTGCTCCCATGTGAATAAAGCAATTCGAATCAACAACATAGGTTACCATGATGTTTCGAGTGCAAGTCGAATCATAAGCCTTGAGACGAATGAACTGCGAGAATCGCATCAACAAGAGGGGCGATAGTTGCACTGTTTGGATATGGTGAAACCACATCTGCTGCCGCACGCACATCATCGAATGGTGTTCCCACTGAAATAGACCAGCCTGCCATTTCAAACATCGACAAGTCATTTGGAGCATCACCGACACAGAGCAAATCTTGTGCAGACCATCCCATCTTTTCCAAAAGCACAGTCAAACCACTTCCCTTCGAGAGATGTGGCTCCATGAGATGAATGGCAAATCCAGTTCGCACAACATCAAGATGCTTCCATTCACTCTGACTGATTGAAGATGTTACTGTTTCGATATCTTCATCAGCGAATAAACACCATTCACTTTCTCTCCAAGCGTTGGTGGTGATTCCATTTGGATCAATCTCTTGATGCTCTTGAGACAGCCATTGAGCTGCTTGTTTCGCCTCTTGTCCAGATGCACGAACAATGGGTTCAGGCCAAGATGGATGCCATAAAACGCCACCATTTTCGCAGCATATAGGTCCTTTGAGTCCAATAAATCTCCATAATCCGTAGGTGATTGCTCGAACATTTCCAGTGGCAAGAACAACCGTGATACCTGCTGCTTCAAGCCTTCTCAAGGCTTCGACAGCATGCATATCCAACAGTTTGTTTTCATCGGTCAATGTTCCATCAATATCGAAAGCAACAACCTTTGGACACCATCCAGGGGGAAGCCACTCCATAGACCATCGACTGCCTCCTCTTTGAAGAAGATTC
>DAKQ01000045.1:12604-13369 GCA_002496635.1 Euryarchaeota archaeon UBA82
AAGGACGAAGAGGTGTTCTTTTCCCTTGAAGATGAAGAACCCGTAGTCAAGGCTGCGCCTGTTCAAGAAAAAATTGAACCTGCCATCGTTGCTGAAGAAGTACCAGAAAACATCGAGATTCTCGATGCCGATGTGATCATGCAGGCCACTGGAAACTACGCAGTGGAATGGCAACTGATTGGAATGGATTGTCCAGATTGTGCTGTTAAAGCAACTCGAGCCCTCAATCACCTTCCTCAAGTCTCCGACCCATACGTATCAGCAACATCTGGAGAAGTGCGTCTTTCTGTTGATTTAGAAAAAGGTTCGATAGCCGAAGTATCCAATGTCCTTCGTTCACTTGGACATGCTCCAGATACCGAACATTATATGTTGAAGGGAGTGAAAGCAGCAACGGTTGCAAAACGCAACAACATCGAGATTCGTGGGTTGCGTAAACTACTGAAACTTCAGCCGGGAATCCTTGATGTTGAGATTGAAAAAGAAGGGCAGATCCTTCTACAACTTGTTTCTCAAGCCGATGCTGATTTGCTTAGAAAGCGAGATGAAGCTCTGGAAAATGTCTGCGGTTCGACTCCAAAACTCGTCGCAGCAACCTCTAATCGTCTGCGTCCAGATCAGTATCGCCTGCTTGGAGCCTCATTTGCAGTCCCTCTTCTCGTCGTCGTTTATGCCCTTCACCTCATGGGCATTGAAGGTTGGATTCCGGCCGTAATCGCAATCCCTGGAATCGTTATTTCCAGTTATCAGATGTTCCGAGAAGCA
>DAKQ01000158.1 GCA_002496635.1 Euryarchaeota archaeon UBA82
AATCTATTTAATTCTGCTTTGAGGATTTAACAAATCCTTGAATAAAAACAGATCTTCTATACCAATCTCAGGTATCAAAATAAAAAAAGGCCGGAGAGGGCGCCAGAACGCCCTCCCCGGCGGCTTCTGCACACAACTTGTGCACAGATTACGACGGTGGATTACAGTGAGTTGCCTCAGTAATCCCAGTCTTTGTCTTCGCCTTCGTTTCCGCCTCGTGAGAGGATGAAAGCTCCAGCGATGAATGCTACGACGACAACGCCGCCGATTGCACCCCAGGTCCAGCCTGGGAGTTCTCCACTTTCTTTGTCATCTCCATCTGTAGAGTTTGTGTCGGTGGTACCACCGGCATTCTCCTTGAAGTAAGATGCATCAGCACCAGATTCTGAGTTCGAAGCTGCGTATGCTTTGTTTCCAAGAGCATCAACTGGCACGACAACAAAGTAAACTGTGTATTGACCAGGGCTTGTTCCCATCATCACATCTGCTGTGAGCGTTTCAGCGTCTGCTGTAGGCACACAGTTTGATGGCATCTCTGCAGCAGTGAACGATTCACGGTTCTGAGAGCAAACGTGCCATACTGCAACATCTGCTAGATCTCCAGTGGTTTCCCAAGAGAGTGTCCACTTGTCACCAGCTTCAGTAACGGTAACCCCAGTTGCTGCGGCTCCACCATCTACTTCTTTGTCAGCAACGACGGTCGCAGTTCCAACAGGAGTGCTACATAGGCCATCATTGTTACAAACTGCGATGTCCATGGTGTAGGATACGCCGTGTGTTGTGTCACTGTAAGTGTACATGAATTGGTCAGAGGCCAAATCGATTTCAAAGACATCTGAATCTGCATCGTTTGAGACACTGATTGAGAACTTCTCATCGGAGAGCATTGTACCAGTTGTACCCCAGTTCATTGAGATTCCACCGTTGTATTCTGCGTTAGCACTGAATCCACTGATCGATGCACTTGGTGCGTCCTTTGATTGCAAAGGAGCATCAATGAGCAAGAATTGTCCCGCTGGCAATACTGGTCCTGAAAGGACTGCAGAGAGAACGGATTTGGTCGAATCATCTTCGCTGTTGGTTGCGCCATCTGCTAAGAGTTGAGTCAATGTAGCGCTGTTACAGTTTGTTGTAAACCAGAGAGACGATGCTCCAAGGCTGGAATCAAAGACCATGCCCATGCTCTGAGCAAGAACGTCATTTGCAGCATAGGTTGTCACAGGAGTGTAGTCAATAACTGCAACTGGCGTGTAAACACCAGACAATTCTCCACCAGATGAGTCAGGAAGAGTAATTCCTTGACAAGAGGTTGTGTCACCATCTTCGACATCGATTGTGAAAGCTGCCTTACTGAAGTAGGTGATTGAGTAATCCATGGTTACTCCAGCAGTGGTTGTGTCAGATGCGACTGCATCGTTCCAGATTTCGATAATAATCTCTTCTGTAACCGATCCACCGTGAGCGTCGGTAACAGTTACCTTCACTGGGAAGGTTGTAACGAATTCTTGGATGACTGGGGTTGAACATGTTCGTCCAACACCGCCTTGACCTCCACATCCTGCGAGAGGGGTACTTGCTGCACCACCAACCCATGTGTACGTTAATCCTTCGCCTGTTACGTCATCTGCGTCGAAGACTGAGACTTCGAACTCAAGCATGTTTTCCATACCGAGCATGAGGTCGCCTTGTGTAACAAGGTCAAGGGAAGAAACAACTGGGAGGTTGTTTCGAACTTCTTTCTCCATAGTTACTAAGTTGTTCGAAAGTTTCTGATCGTCAGTCTTACCTTCGAGTTCAAGGTTGGCTTCGATTGTGTATGTTCCAACATCGAATTCCACCATTGTACAAGCATGACCTTGGGTGAAGGCCATTGGACCAGTTCCAAGCATAGCGTGGTTGTATGAAGGTTCAACACCTTCAACACATTCGTTTACCTCTTCAGTAATGACTTCATTGGTGTCGAGATTTGTGATTGTGAAGGTTACGTTCCAATCGTACAATTCAGTTGGTTCAGAACCACGGTGTTCGACAGACACATCAACATAGGATGTGCCAACTGAAAGATCACCTGGTTCACCGGAACCAACGGTATATGTTGGGATTCCTGTTCCATCAGAGTTGTATCCTTGGTTGACAGTTAGCATCGAGATACGGATGTCATGGAAGGTTTGGATAGCCCCTGTAATCTCATCAGCATTGTTGTTTGTGATATCGTCTCGGAGGAAGGATTCTTCACAAAAGTGACTGTTAGTAACGGTTGTGGAAACGTCGTTCCCTTCTGCATCAGTTTCATTCTGTACGACAACTTCCTGACATGATTCGAATTGTCCATAAAGAGAGTATCCGCCGAGTTGAACATCGACTGAATATGCTGAATCTGCGCCGCTGGTATCAGGCAGGATTGATCCTTGGTATTGCCAGATGCCATTGTTAATGTTGCTCGACATAACGGTACGGACTTCAGTTCGATTATCTGCAGGGTCAGTTTCGTTTTGGTAAACCATGACGAGTTGATCTGTCCCGACGTTGACAGAGTGAACAAGGGATCCTAATGTAGCAGCCCTCAAATCACCAACATCATCACCAGAAGCAGAATCAATGGTACCGGTTATGTCGATATCCATAGTCAAGTTGTGTGTGATGAAATCTGAAGATCCGTTAAGTTCTACAGTAATTGTAAATGCCTTGGAACCTCCACCTGTTGCAACGGTTGAGCCGTCATCCCAAGAGATGTCAACATCAATGTCAAGGTAATCACGTACTTCGACATACACTTGTTGGACATCGTTTGTAGCCTCAACATCTTGGTCGGAGTAGACTTCGATTTGAACGACATAGATACCAGCAGTAGGAGTCCATGTAGCATCGCCACCTCCGTATTGAATCATAGTCTTGCCTCCCTTGAAGACATCGCCAGATGCAAGGGATTGGTCATCGCAGACAGTTGTATCATCGCAGATAACGTCAGGATTATCCCATTCAAGATCTGCTCCTGTGCTGGACTTTGCGATGTTTAACGGGTTTCCGTTTCCATCAGCATTCCAAACTTGTGCTTTGTAGCCAAGTTCAGTGATTGCAGTGTCACCAGAATTTTGAATGAATACTTCGAAGGTCGTATCTTGACCTACGAAGAGTTCATTGCGGCATGTTGGTTCGCAAACGGTTTCTTTCGGTGAAGTAATTGCAACGAGTTCTGCGTCAGCACCTGAACGTGCTCCTGAGTCCTCTACTACTTCGTTTGTTTCTAGTTGTGCGATGTCGATGTTTGCCATTAGGCTAGCAACCAACAAAAGCACAAGCATTACAGGGGTAATTTTTCTCATGTCATATCCTCCAATGGGGCGGTAACTCGCCCTACGATAAATGCCGTATATATACTATGGGTGTGATATTTATTGAAGATTTTTATTAAAATAAACCGCAACCCAGGTACCTTAATTGTGGCTCAGTCCAGTCTTTATGAAATTAAGATGTTGAGCGTAATGCTTCTGATGGAGGGATTTTCGATGCTGCTCGCACCGGTAAGAGAGTAGCCAAGAAAACAAGAATCCAGCCCCCAAGGAACATAACAACCGCGGTTGTCCATGGTAATACAAGCGATGCCCCCTCTTTTTCCCAAACAGCTGAGTGCAATCCTATATGGAAGAGTAAACCAACGATGATCCCATTGAGTATTCCTAACAAGGAGACCCATGTGACTTCCACAACGTGTATCCTCATGACCATACCTTGAGTGTACCCTATAGCCCGCAACATTCCAATGTGCTTCCTTCTTTCTGAGACTGACCTGTAGGTGACGACTCCGATTCCAGCGATTCCGATCACCAATCCAATTGATAAATATCCTTCAAAAAGAGCAAGAATAGACAGAACAAGAGATTGGATTAACGCTACTTCTTCTGCAATAAGTGATACTTGGACCCCCTCTTTTTCCAAATCTAAACTCAACTGTTGACTGAGTTCTGCAGCTGCTTCTCTTTCACCTTTTGATTTTCCCGCTGCCTCATAATAGGAAACGCCTTCGTCATCAAATGATGAACTCGCAGTGCTTCCAGGTGACACAGAAATATAGACGCGGGTAAGATCGCCATCATATTGCTCAATGACTGGCTCAGAAGACATCCAAACACCTGCTGAAAACAGATACGAGGACTGTTCGAGAATACCACCAACGGTTACGATACGGCGATGGCTTGGTTGTTTCGAATCGATAATTGTGATGTTTTCGCCGACCTTGACTGGGAAGATTCCAATCGAGGCCCCATCAAGAGAGGACTCAAGACCAAATGAAGCATCAACGAAAACGATGTCTGTTCTTTGATGCATTGAAATCCATGCTTCTTCAGAGCTATCACCAAGTGCGTCGTCCCAGATATGGAGTGGAATGCCACCGTGATTGACGAAGCCCTCATCAACACCTCGTAATATGTACGGAGAACGAGTTTCTTGCTCATTTTCTAAAAATGCTTGAGCCCTATACACCCTTCCTACTGCATCAATTTGTTCGATATTTGAATTCTCCAAACCCCATTCTTCCATAGGGCCTTCAAGTTGCAAAGGACGAGATCTTGATGATGAGAGCATCAACTCAAATTCACCTTCAGATTCTTCTACAAACGTACTGGAATAATTATCAAATTGGAGCGTATAGCCACTGAGAACAACAACAGAAAATACAGTTATGGAAAACATCCCCATGACTACCGCAGTTCGAAGAGGCTTTTGCAGTGGGTAAGATAGAGCGACTGGAAGGACTGGTCCACTGGAAAGTTTAGGCAAACGCAGCAATCCACGTATCATAATTGGAGCAAGTGCTGCTAAAACAAATACACCCGCAAACACTTGCACTAAACCTATGAGTATGAAGGATAATTCATTTGGAACGAGGTCGGAGCGAACAGGATCGAGCGGTGAAGGCAATCCTGTCCACACCAATAATGCAACACCGCTCCATCCGATTGTTCTTCGAGGTGCTTCTCTAAACACTGGCAAAATACCATCCATTTTTCTTCGTGCTCGAAGAACTGGAATCACCCAAAACAAAACTGGCATGGTGAATAAAATCGTACAGCATCCAAAGAGGATCCACATCGAATGAGCAAGCCCTTGCCCTCCAATAAAGAACAGTCCGAAACTTCCCAAAGCCCCTCCTGCCATGAGTACCAAGAAGATGTAAATCGCCCATGGCACATGCTTTGGAATTCTCTGAGGAACACTCTTCAAGGCATGAACAATAATCAGGCGAGAAGACCAAAGTGCTGAAAGGAACAATGTGATAATCGATAGATGGAATCCCCAGAACCAGCCTGAAGCGAGAGATGATGAATCCACATGGAACGTAAACACATCCGTGCCCGCATTGGCAAAAACACTCGAAAAGCCAATTCCGATAAACCATGCAAGCCCCATGCCGAGCAATGAGCCGACACCACAACCAAGGAAGGCTGCGATTGAACCTTCGATCATGGTCATATAACGTAAATCAGCTCGTGTAAATCCAAGTGCTCTTACTGTAGCATACTCTTTCTGTCGAACATCGACCAACATCATCACAATGGTAACGACAAGAAGTACACCTGCCGCTATTGTGAATGAGCCAAACACGAGGAACATTGCTGATAAGACTCCTGAAGATGCTTCCGCTTGTTCCATAGCATCGAGTTTCACTGTTTGAATCGTAAGAGACATTTCTTCAAATCCAACGAGTTGATTGAGATGATTCTTGATGGCAACTTGTTCCTGAACTGTTACTGAAGCAAAAACCAGCATCGAACGTTCGTCATCTTCTGCGGCAGCGAGAGTCTCTCCATCATCGATATTGATGAGGCCAAGAACGACGGTTTCGAGTTCAGACAATTGTGAAAGTTCATCGCTCTCTGTGAAGGAACCGTTGATGGAGAGAAGTTGTGAATCATCAGAACCAAAGGCGAATTGAAAGAGACCAGAGGCGTTAACTGTACCGTTAGCGACATTCGAAATGGATTGAAGACGGTTACCTATCATCAACTCGCTCTTGGCCACATTCAACGAATCAACGTCCCCTTCAATGGCGAAGAACATCTGAGGAAGGGTTCCAAATCCGCCTGCATCCGAAAGAATAGGAAGACGGATGGATTGAACGGAACCATCCAAAACTGAACGTACGATAATTCCAGGTGATTCTATGCACCATGCTTCTAGAATATTTACAACAGTGCCTTTCCCTGAGGAGCAGACAGTTGGTGGATTCAATGATGAAACTGGCCATTCCGATTCAGAAATTTCGATGAAATTGGATTCATCTCCACTCCATGAACGTTTGTAATAATCAACTGAAAGAAGCCCTTCAACTTTCAAGAAGAGTTCTTGTGAATGGTACTCAAGATCCCAACCCAAAACCGTTGACGGTGCACTAATATTCAGTGAAAGTGGTTTTTCTGAATCATTTGCAATATCTCCGAACCACAATGTCCGATTTTGACCTTCTTCAAGAGCAAACCATACTCCTTCATTGACCTCTACAGCCGCAATATCCTTGTCTTTTAACAATCGAATTGTAGAATCCTCGTCTGAACTATTTCCAAGAATAATGCCCTTATCATATGCAGCAAAACCGTACTCGTTATCGATACTTACATCGGTAATGATTGAACCAGATGGGACTCGCCAAACCCAAGATTGGTTATCATTTCGTTCATATCCTATGCCACCAGAACCCCAATGCCAAACTGCATTTTCTTCACCAATGATTTGATTCACATCCCCATCAGCGAGATTGAGTAATTCCGAACCGTTTACTTCGAGGCTAATCAATGGCACTTGCAACACTTCGAGAAGGGACGAATCTTCCATCAATTCACTCTGATTCTCCTTAATCGAACGAACCAGAGATGCCTGTATTCTGCCCAATCCCTGTGAAGAGGTAATCGTGAAGGAATCACTTCCATCATCAGTAAGGAATTGGAGGCCTGAATCTTCTCCGTCAATTGTTTGATTTAGCGCTAATTCTAATTCTTTAATCAGTGTTGAATAGCCATCTTGAGTTTGTTCAATACCTTTCGTTGCTAATCGAATTGTTGTCACATTTTGACCTGCTTGTTGCAATGTCTGTGCTGTTTCTAGATCCGTGAATAAAGCAGGCGCTGTTGTTCCAGCGAGTTGTCCTTGATTCGCCATGGGAACGACTTGATGAACGAAGAATGATTCCTCCACACGTTCGATACCATTCTCAGATCGAACAAACCAACCCAGTTCGATTTCATCACCTTTAGTAACATCTAATTCATCAGCAAGTGCTCGATTAATTACAACAATTGATCGGTTTGAAAACCGACTTGCTTCCTCTAGTTCAAACCATGTCAAACCGTTTGATGAGGAACCGATGAGAGCATCTTCTTGATGCTCTAGGGCAAACCAAGGAACATTCGGTTCCGCAATACCTTCGTTTGTTTCAACGGATGCGGAAACAATCCTACCCGCTTGGATTGTGTCAACTGCATCTACGTCTTGAATACGTAACTCGTCAACAATCGATGAAGGAATTTCTACGACCTGTCCGATGGTTGAATCATATCCTGAAATCACAATATCCGTAGAGCCCCATGCGGCTTCAATTTCCTTTCGCACTGTCTCGTCTAAAGAATCACCAACAATCAGTGAGGAACTAATTATCGCAGAACCGATCATCAAACCTGCCATGAGAAGAGCAGCTTGACGTTGCCGTCGACGTAGTTGCTGCCATGCGAGTTTGAACACCAACAACCTTCTGGGGCTGAGTAAGGCTTGTACCCCTAAGAGACTTAGTATCCCAAACATAGCGCTTCCAACAAAGACTGTTACAGGTCCAAGACCAAACCACTCAAGGGCGATATGCGATAAGATTGCATCAAGGAGAGGGATGACGATGATTAGGGCTCTACTTTTGATAGAACAATCATGACGAAGGCCAATTGCTGCTATGGTCGCCAAGAGTGATATGACGAAACACAAAAGCAGCAAGGCGATCAAATTCATTCCTCCTCAGATGCTTGAAGAAATTTCCCATCAGCCATCTGAAGAACACGGTCACATTGTTCCGCAATTGAATGATCGTGAGTTACAATGAGAAACGTTGTATTCCCAACTTTGCATAATGTCCGTAACAATCTGATGATTGATTCAGAGGTTTCAGTATCGAGATTCCCCGTAGGTTCGTCACAGAGCACAATGGCAGGACGATGAACAACTGCTCTTGCTACTGCAACCCGTTGCTGTTGCCCTCCTGACAATTCAGCCGGACGATGATGTAATCTATCCCCTAACCCCACTGCAGTTAGCGCTTTTGAGGCCTCATCTCTTGCATCGATGGATGTTTTACCCTGCAAGAGAAGAGGTAGTTCGACATTCTCCAGTGCAGTCATGACAGGTAGGAGATTGAATTCTTGGAAAATGAAGCCCATATTTGAGCCTCGGACACGGGTTCGGACGTCATCATTGGA
>DAKQ01000075.1:0-1015 GCA_002496635.1 Euryarchaeota archaeon UBA82
TCGAGTTCTGGTGCCCAATTTCCTTCCTGTGCAAGTTCAATACAACGCTCGCATAAAGGACATTGGTTTGTTGTTTCATCTTGATGGCATACGCTACATGAAGGTTGAAGCATACAGTCTATCGAATTCCAGAGATTAAAAACATTCAGCGAAGCGATTTCAGTGCCGTTATGACATTGTCAACATCTTCATCTGTAATGTGGAGGTGTGTTACTAAACGACAATGCGTTGGTGAAATATCAAACATATCGATTCCTTGTTTACCCATATGTTCTGCTACTTGCGATGCTGAGTACCCATCTGCTGAAAAGTATACCATATTCGTTTGAACTGCATCAATATCGACGTTTACATGCTCCATTTCATCGATTGCGGTTGCTAGATTCATGGCTCTTCGATGGTCATCAGCCATTCTGTCAACGTTGTTTTCAATTGCATAAATTCCAGCTGCAGCAAGAATTCCAGATTGCCTCATACCGCCTCCAAACATTTTGCGCCATCGGTGTGCTTCATCGATGAATTCTCGAGAACCAACGAGTACGGACCCAACTGGCGCACCAAGACCTTTCGAAAGGCAGATCGACACAGAGTCGTAATCTCGAGTCATGCGCGGTAGTGCAACCCCTGTAGCAACTGAGGCGTTGAAAATACGCGCTCCGTCGATGTGTGTTCCACAATTATGCTCATTCGCTACAGATGCAATTTCATCGAGAATTGATTGTTCATAACACGTCCCTCCACCTCTGTTGGCTGTGTTTTCAACACAGACAAGGCGTCCGTCTGGATAATGCGATTGTGAGCCTGCTTGTTTTCTTATTGAGCCTGTTACCAACTCTGGAGTAAGCATGCCATACTTGCCTTCTGGCAATGCGATGCTTGAACCACACAGTGCCGCATATCCTCCACCTTCGTAAAGATAGATGTGACTGTAACGTTCGGTTACGATTTCATCACCAGGAACTGTATGTGTTTTCAATGCCACAGCGTTTGACATTGTCCCTGAAGGAACAAACAG
>DAKQ01000075.1:1445-1673 GCA_002496635.1 Euryarchaeota archaeon UBA82
ATAGTCGGTTGTGTTACCGTATCTGAACGGAGGTCAATGCGGCTTGAGGAGTGGTCTCGCATAGATGTGCTAACAAGCATCCCATGTTCAAAGAATCGACTCAAAGTAATTTCAAATCGCCCGTAATCGACTCGACTTCTTCATCGCTACAAGGCCCTAAAGCAAGTACTGTAAATGAACCTGCGGGAATTTGAGTATGTCCTGCATCATGAATTTTATTTGCCATAA
>DAKQ01000075.1:2102-7538 GCA_002496635.1 Euryarchaeota archaeon UBA82
TCGCCACAAGAAAGTGTAGCCTTCACTGCTGCATGTGCGACCTGGGCAGCGATTTTTCCTTTACCCATTTTTAGTTCATGATTTACAACAAAGACCATTTTCAACTTCGCATCAAGAGGTATACTCCTCTGTGGTTTTGGTGCTGTTAAACGATGAATGAAACTTCGAATCCCCATGAATTCACCTCAGTCATATGTCTTGAGTTCGGAAAAGAGATGGTCCATTGTATGGCGAGGCGCTGGCCCTATCCCCAATACTGTGACCGTTCCAGGAGCGACTTCGGTCAATCCTGCATCTTGAACAAGTGAATATGGTAATGATGCTTCTTTGACTAAGCCTAAGAAATACATCAGATCTTCTTCATCCTCAACTGACAAACAAATCTTTCTCGAAGCAGTCTCTTGCCATCGTTGCACCATTCGAGAATGGGTCTTTTTTGCTTGTTTAAGGGATCCAATCGCTGCATGAGCGCATTGTACTGCTAATTTTCCAGCTGAAAGTTGCAAATCAGCACGGCAAAGAAAAGCCATTGTCGGAGGTTCAGACAATGCTGACATGTTGATCCTCTCGAACAATTCTTTGTTGGGAAGAAGTTTGGAGAATGAGTATTCGTTCAAACCATGCCCCGCTCCAAACAGCAAAGAAAATATTCCCTATCACGTGGAGAGCGTCGAATGGAATGCCATTGAATAGGTAAAGCCCGAATTCAAGAATTGACATTGTCCCGTCTAGAATTGAAAGTGAGACGATGATGCTGAACAATGGGACGCTCCATATTGCAGCAAATGAAAGGCGCTTCATGTTGAGAGTCCCGTCATTGTCATGAACTGAAAAGAAGGTACTAACACCAGCTACACTAGACCAAGCAAGAACTTGGAAAAGAGTCCACCAGCCATCTCCAAGAACTGCGTTACTTGAGACAGTAACCAGAATAACGAAGGCTATACTACGTTGAAGTCCATACTTGGAACCAACCATAATCACGAGAATTGTAACCGGCATGATGTTCGGAAGACCGCTGAGTAGGATTCGAGCCCCTGATGCTATGATAGCGAGTAAGAACAACGACCACAACCACCCCTTTTGGGAGTTATTTGGACGCATTAAGAGCCAAATCACTGAAGCGAAAAGAAGTGCATTGATGGCAAGTAAACCAAGCGATGAAACATGAGGCCCATGTGTACCAAGACCGCTCAGCATGAACGTTCCAGAAGTCGGTTAGCCTTGAGTCTTACCGCTTAAGTTGGTCTCCAATGAAGAATTGAATCAGAATCGATTGATGTATCGACAATACCTGTATTCGAGCGAGCGCCATCGATTGTAAACTCCCAGCCATCTCCTTCAGTCCCGTTAAAAGAAAGCAAGTACAACCCCAGATATTGATCTTCATACTCAGTCGAAATCCCAAGTGATTCTGATGCCGCTTGGGTCAACTCGTAGACATTTGAGTATCCGTTAAGCCCTCCAATGACGTTCTCTGTTCCATCAATTTCTATGATGACAATTTGTGTATCTCTCCATTCTTCTGGCCATGCTGCATTCCATGTAGCCCCCCTATCCTGTTCCATTAGTGTCGGCCATTTCGTTGAAACTTCTGGCACTGCGGCAAGTGTGAAAAGAAGAAGAAACAGTGTAAGAGCCTTCCAAAAACGAGGTTTGTTTTTGGTCGCAAAGAAAAGACAACAAAGCAGGTATGAGGATAGAAGGAGCGCATAATGAAGTGTTTCAATTAAAGAAAAAGATGAGGCCTTCTCAGTAGGTTGTTCGCCTTCGAATATCGTTACTTGTAGAATGCCCATGTCATTACCAAGTGCCATTGCTGCAGTTGAAAAACCAGGAGCTGCAGTAGTATATGTGTCGAATTTAGTTGTGTGCATCCTTAGTTGGGACGTTTGATTAAACACACCCCAGCCCCCATCGAGCGTGTTTGAAGGAATCCAAATCTCTATTGAATCATTTTTGAGATGATTGATTGACATCTCTCCAATTGAATGGAATGAACTCTTTGAATCTTCGATACAAGTTATGTTATCACAACGCAACGAAATCCATTCTTCGGATGTTGCAAGGAATATCCGATCATCGTATTGGAGTGGAAGAGCAGGTGAAAAACCATAGTTTCCTAAGACGCTATTGTTGAGATACAATGTCGATCCTGTGGCTGTTTGAAGATGAATTAATAGACCATGTTGTGTTTCGATTGGAGCATGACGGATCTTTCCATCACCAATTGAAGTATTGGTCATAGTTCCATCTCGGTTGACCGAATAGAGCACACCCGTTTCCGTTCCAACATGGTAGCCACTTTCTGAAATTAAAACGCCATTTCTCCAACCTACCTCTTGGAATTCTACTCGTAGAAGTTGCTCTCCTGTTTCCAAGCAAAGTGCCGATAGACCCTGTCGGGTTGGAACAACAACACGGTCTTCATCGAGTCCCAGTTTCCCTGTAATTCCAAGAACGTTCACTTCGGTTTGATGTTCCCATACCAACACTCCATTCAAAGGATTTAGTGCGGTTACCTTTCCATCTGCCCATGCAACAATCAGAAGGTTCTGCCATGTGCCGCACGTTCCACTGCCCGATTCAATAAAGAGAAGGGGCGACATATCGTGTTGAAGTGTGGTTTCAGAACGGAAGCTCCACAGTTCATCACCAGAAAATAGGTCAAACGCAGAGACTTGTGGCCGCTCGTCTCCAAGCCAGAACCCCGAGGTTCGTACATAAACTGAATCTTCGACAATAAGAGGTTGCGTCGTGATGTACCCATTTTCAAATTCATGCTCCCATGAATAATTTGATTCTGCCTTTGCAAACGGTAAAAGGAGGACTAGGAGCAACAACAGGACAACACGTTTCATGCCGAATGCCTCTGGATGACAGTACGAAGAACGGCACTCACTTCCTTGCCATCGACACCAGGACAGGCTCCCATAACAATTCCCATCAGTGGGCCCATTGCTCCCATTCCACGTTCTTTTACGAAGTCTAAACGTTCCAGAACAATGGATTCAACAATCGATTCAAGATCGCCTACATCCGCAGGCACAAGCCCATTTTCTTCAGCATACGCTTCAACTTCGCCGGATGAAATTTCTTTCATATCAGCAAAATGTTCGATAGTAGATTCAATTCCTTCTCTCGTAATTCCGCCGTTTTCACGAACGGTCAAGACTGTGGAAAGAACTGAAGGTTCGACTGATTCGTGAACCAAAAGAAGCGATGCCCAAGCCTTTGTTGGAGCCGGATGTGATTTGAAAAAGACGTCATCTAATTCTCGTGAAAGGAGTTGTTTGCATTGATCTTCAGACAGTTCCGTATCCTTCAACCGATTCATACGTTCATCTTGACTCATCGGTAAATTTCCTAAGATTTCAGCCCAATGTTCATCATGAACAATCACTGGAGGGACGTCTGTTTCTGGATACATTCTCGCACCGCCGGGAAGAGGTCGCATTGGTGAAGTGGTTCCATCTTCAGGAGACCCTTTCTTGACAACTACATTACGGACTTCCTGTGGTATTCGGTGGTAGGAGAGTCGTGCTCGCTGAACAACCGATTCAAGTGCAAGATTTGCTTGCCATTCTGGCGCAAGGCATAGAACAAATCCATCTCGTTCTGAAAGTTCAAGTTGTTCTCTTACCCCATCGACAAAGGATTGTTCAATGCCATATGCTGGGAGTTCATCAGAATGGAATACTCCGCGTACACCTGCTAATTTCGCAGCACCCGCAAGTTCTCTACCAAGTCGTGGAAGTTGAGAGCCTTCTGAATCCAGTGTTTTCGTTCCAAATCTTCCAGCAAAACCAGGAAGTTTCAATGCAATCATCTTGTATTCCGAATCCAAACCTTCCCGAACCATTCGACTTTCGCAGTTTGAGAAAACGGAGGTAACATCTGAAAGTTCTGTAGGAAGATGCTGTTCAACTGCTCTTGTCACTTCGGCCTCAATAGAGGCATCATCAAGCCGGCGATCTGTTGGTAATGAAGGGAGATCAAGTTCCTGGCGAAGCGTGTTAGCAAGACGATACATGTGGACTTGTCGTACCATTTCGAGACGAACAATCTTCGGAATCCAACCCAAATCCTGACACCCTTTGATTTCAACACGGTCGCCACAAGCAACACTCACATTGAGATCTTGTCTGATTGAACCAAGACCACGACGTACACTTCGCGTGTCTCTGAGTGTCCTTCCCAACGCCTTTGCCGTAATTTTGGCATGTTCTGGAGAGATGATATCAGGGGATGTTGCAATTTCAATCAATGGAACACCGAGCCGGTCTAAATTGTAAATGACTTGTTCACCTGATGATGTTGAAATTGTTTCTAACTTACGAGCACTGTCTTCTTCCAGACATAATACATCGATTCCAACATCCCCCATTTCGGTCTTGAGTACACCATCGGTTGAGATGAGTGATGTTCTTTGAAAACCGCTTGTATTCGAACCATCAACAACTGTTTTCCTCATCGTCTGTATGGCAGCGACAGGTTTTGATTCAAGCATAGCCGATACGGTTAGAGCAATATCCAACGCATCAGAATCATGTGGAAGAGGTGGGCTATCATCAAGTTCGATAAGACCTGCATTTGGAGATTGTATGTAGACAAAGGAACGATTGCGTCGCTTTTCGAAACGTGCTGCGATGTCTACAACTCCTCCCTCTCCACTCGCTAAGCGTAGCTTTCTGCTGTATCGTGGCCATTCATCAGGAACTGTTTCAATGGTAACATCGAACAGTTCGCAAGGTTGTCTGGAATGGAGTTTTCCAGTGGCTAATTGCTGGTGGACTTCGATTCCACACATGAAGCCGAGTTGTTCTGTATCGAACGAAGAAGCGTCCTCAAGAACGCCTTCTGGTTCCTTGCGAACAATCTCAGCCATAACCATCCCAGGTGTATCCACTTCATGAGGTGAGCGCTTAAGATTCAAACAATCTGGAGAGTATCGTACCCATTTGGCCTCATCAAACGGCCGTTTTGATTGAGTTTTTCGATGATTTCTTCTGCTTTAGAGCGTGGTATATTTTCACGCTCTGCTTCGTTGATAACGTCCAAGAGTTGGGCAACTCCTCCTCCATTTTTTTGAAATCGATCGATGATGTCTAGGATTGTTCGCTCAGCATGGCGGGCGCTTCCCTTTTTATTGGACTGCATCGCTGTTTCATCGAAGTTTTCACCCATCAAATCGTAACGCCAAAGTCTAGTCAGACGGACTGCTCGTTCTGCGTCTTGAAGTGTTGCTGTTTCAGCGAGTCGTATTCTTGCACTCGCTTCTGTCAGCCGAGCAAGAGCCTCGAGAGAACGGGCAGTAATGGCAACAGAGTCTTGGAAATCTCCTGATTTTTTCCGTTCTCCAACGTAGTAATCGATGATGTGTTTTCTTGCTTCTTCGTCGAGATTTGGGTGAATCGAACGCTTTGAAAATGCAAT
>DAKQ01000171.1 GCA_002496635.1 Euryarchaeota archaeon UBA82
ATCGTCGTAGGAGGGACAATTCGCATAAATGATGCTGGTGAGTCTTGCCCAGATTGGCCTCAATGCTTCGGAACTTGGGGTTTTGCAGTCGATGAAGCAGAACAAACTGCATACTGGGAAGAACATCCAGATCAAGAGGATAGTCGTGGGCCAGATCACCGTTATTCAATGTTTGAAATATTTGTTGAATGGTTCCATCGAATGCTCGTAGGCATTATTGCTGTTCCAATTCTGTTGAACGTTTATGTTGCTAATAAAAAGAAAAAAACGTATGGAAATGGGTTGAGAAATCTTGCCATTGTCTCCGCTGTTTTTCTTGTCGTACAAGCAATTGCGGGCGCAGTAACCGTTCATTTTGACAATGCAGATTGGACCGTAGCACTTCACCTCTCATTAGCGAGTATCTTTACTTCACTCTTGGTATGGCAATACATGGCTATGAGGGTTACTGAGGGTGCGAAATGGAAGTTTATTCATACTTCAAAGGCCTTCCTCGACAAACAAAAGAAGCGTTTCATAGGAATCACAAGTTCAGTTTTCATTCTGCTTATTCTCGGTGCATGGGTCTCAAGCACTGCTGGGGGGCAATACAACCAAGGCTGCTCAATAGGGTTCCCAAACGGATGGCCTCAATGCCAAGGGAAATTTTTTCCGAGCATTGATGGGCCGGGTATTTTAGTTCAAATGCTCCATCGCTTTGGTGCTGGAGTTGTTGGTATAATTCTAATTCTCAGTGCAGCTCGAGTCCGTGTTGATTCGAGAGATTTTGGTGAAGGTGAAGGATTTTCAAAAGCCGCTGAGGCTGTTACTGGTTTGTGGATTTTGAATGTCTTTATAGGGGGCTTGTACATTGTTTTCGCAAATGCAAACGAATTCCCAGAATCCTTTTCTCTCCTCCATCTTGTCTTTGGTGTTGCTTCCTTCATAACTGCGGCGGTAACTCTAATGATGCTGAGAATCGCCACTCTTACACAATCTAATCTGAATGAGGAAGAATAATGGGACAAATTGAGAATCCTCCTCCAATGTTTTCCCTATTCATCAAACTGATGAAACTGAGAGTCATTGTTCTGCTTCAAATCACCGCTTTGTGTGCAATTCTTGTTCATGATTCTCTAGCCCGTTATGATTTGATCGATATTGAAAGGACCTGGCTCGATACGCTTTGGACCTCTGTCATCACCGTTATTGGGGGGACATTGAGCGCAGGTGGTTCAAACGCGATCAACATGTGGTATGATCGAGATATTGACACGTTGATGCGTCGTACACAACACAGACCATTGCCTCAAGGTCATCTTACACCAAACACAGTGTTGTTGTTTGGCGTAACAATATCTGTCTTAGGATCTTCTTTGTTTTTCTTACTTCACTGGAAAGCTGCCTTTTGGTCGTTCTTTTCAGTATTCTTCTATGTGTTCATCTATACGATGTGGCTGAAAAGAAGAACACCACAAAACATCGTCATTGGAGGGGCTGCAGGAGCAACTCCGCCTTTGATTGGATGGGCAGGTGCGGCAGCAGCATCAATTGACTCAATGAATCCTTTAGATCTTGGCTCACCGATACCTTGGATGCTGTTTGCGCTCATCTTCTTCTGGACGCCCCCGCACTTCTGGGCGCTTGCTTTGTATCGATCTGGAGAGTATGCCAAAGCAAAAGTGCCAATGATGAATGAGGTAAAGGGGGCAAAAAGAACCGTTACAGAGTCAAAATTCTACTGCGGAGGGTTGTTCTTACTCGGTTCTGTACCTTGCTTTTGGCCGGAATCAGGCCTTCCGTTATTGTGGGCATTTGTCGCTGGAGGTCTCACAGTATGGTATTCAATCTCAGTATGGAAGATTGATATCAACGAACCATTAGATGAGAATGGAAGAATGCCGAAAGCTGCAAAGAGTTTCTTCCGCTCTATCTACTACTTGGGATACATGTTTTTATCGCTCGTAATCATCTCTTTCATTCCACCAGAATGGCTTGGAATACTCGGTCCAATAGGTTGAGAATGTGGCGCGGTGAGGGAGATTCGAACTCCCGAGGGTAGAACCCACTGGATTAGCAATCCAGCGCAATGGCCAGGCTATGCGATCACCGCAGTAAAGCAAGCCACCGACCTTTCCGACATGAATATGACGGTTGATAATCCACTAAAATAGAGGCTCTCAGTCGAAGAAATCTTCGAACTCTTCTGCCATATTTGCAGTACCCCTTCGGCGGTTGCGAGCAGCCATCACACGCTTGAGTCTTCTTCTACGCTTGATCATCATTGGTATGAGTAATGAGTTTACAACAACTAGGATTAATGCTCCAATACCTGCGTATTGGAATTCTTTGATTTCCATTGAGTCTTCTAAATCACCTAGCCAGTCAATACCAAGTGGTGGTTCTGGTGGTTCTGGTTCCTCTGGAATGATGTGCTGGTTGTAATCCCACCATTGATTTTCGATTTCGACTCGTTCAGTGTTCTCACTTGGATATTCTGCAATAGTCATTGCATTTCCTCTTCCATCTATTGGGGAGAGGACGTAGTAATATGTCCTGTCAGGGCGTATACCATCTGCTTCTAGGCCAGATTGGTTGAATGTACCAGTTTCTCCTTGGACTCCATTCAAGCCAGTCGCAATCGGATCTACATACCTCAATTCAATCGCATTTGGACGTGTATCTAGGCGATACAAATTCCATGTGACTTCCCCATCAACTTCGTTTTGAGGCCATGTCCATGTCAGATTCAATTCATAGCAAGAGTTCCAATTACGTTGTAAATCAAAACACGTTGTGGAATTGGTGAATCTGTATGAATGGGTAAATGCAGTTACCGTACTTGTTGGAGCGATGGCATCTCCACACAACATAGAATTCCCTTCATCGTTCATGAAGACGTTAATACGAGATAAGTCCGGTACGTTCGCACGATTTGCTGGAATGAGGGCATAAGATGCGCATGTTCCTGTTGGGAGTGGTTCAGGATCGACCCAATTCGTCGTGGATATCGACACCATCTCTACAAATTGTCCGTCAATAAGTTGAGTCCACAGGTTTTGGTTATCTTCTTGGCTTGGGTCAGGGAATATTGTTCCTCCAGTTTCAGCAACAGGCAGTTTGTAGATTCTCCAACCTCCTAAGTAAGGGTTGGAAACATCACCTTCTGCGGACCAGTCTAATTCTATAGAGCCGCCTTCAAGTTGACTGTATTCCGTATTGTTAGCTGTGACATCAGCTTCTGGTAATGATCCAATAAAGAGTAAAACAGTATTGCTGCCGAGGCTCAAGGAAATGTTTTCAATTTCATCAAACGTGTAGAAATCAGGAGATTCAAGATAATCCCAATAGGTTTCTGATGCATCAGGTAATTCAAGAACTTCAACAGATTCAAATGGAATCATATCTGGTAAAAGTGCTGATAGGTTAACTGTTACATCTATGGATTGGATATTAGCAGGCTGAGTGGTATCTTCGAACTGCATAACCTCAAGTTCAAGAATCATGAGGGGTTCTTTACCGCCTGCAATGTTGTATTCTGAACCCTGTACTGGTAAGAAGTAATTGTATGAGAACATGGCTTTGTCTAGGGATACAACCGATCCTGTCAACAACGGCTCCTCCTCGATGATTACTTCATCAATGAGTTGAATCGTTCTGTAAGTATACTCTGTGTTTCCAAGAGCATCACGAACTTCCAGCCCAACAATGTATGATTTTAGAGGGAATGTCGAAGCGTTGACACTCAGAAATTGCCCATGCCCGAGTTGAATCACCGTATCAAGCGTCCATGTGAAGTTTAGTGGGTTCGCTGCAATGTTGCTTATTTGTGCGCTGAGTTCTATTGTGTCTGCGGTTGTGAATGTGCCTGAAACGGTATTGAGTCCAATCGAAGGAGCGATTTCACCCGCCGTTATGTCAGCGTATTCAATGAGCGTATTGTCTGATGGAGCTGTGTCTGCTCGCCCGTCAAATGAGGTTGGCATGTAGACTCGGAGTTCTTTCCCATCTCCAATTTCAACAATATCAAATGTACATGTTGTGAATTGTGATGGGCCAAGCATATCGATATCACATTTTTCAATGTGTTCAGATTCTCCTTGTGCATCAAACATTTCGAAGGTTACAGAAGTATTTATGATCGTAAAATTACCAATATTTTCAATTTTAGTTGAAATCATGTCTTCGCCGTAATAATAGGAGGGTGAGTTCTGGTCATGAGAAGGAAACATACTTGCGATTCTGAGATCTAGTGTATTATCAAGAACAATTTCGATTTGAGTAAGGTCGTTGAATGCGTTGAGATCTCCATCATAAGCACTCGTACTGCTAATGAGTCCGAATTCGAAAATAAATCTTCCAGGTATTGAATAATTCAATGCTGGAAGCGCAGTTGTGAACGGTTGCTCATATCCACCAGATGGAAGGTTTGTCACGCTACGAGTGGCATTAGCAACAACTGTTCCATCAAACGTCTTTAGATTCCATCCAATATTGGCTACAAGGTTGCAGGTTCCACATGTGTTTGAGATGCCATAAATGTCCATCTCATAATCGACTTCGGTGTTCAATACAACTTCGCTATTGTATGTATGGAGCCCTGAAAGCGTGTCTCGAGGGTCTTGTTCAGTATCGACGGAAATATCGCTGAATTCTGCTGTAAGATTGATGTTGTAAGATAGGACGTCATCACTCGTATCGACATCTGCGAAGTCAAATTTGAAAACAACTGTGAACGTTCCGCTCGCTCCAGAGGGGAACCATCTGTTTGAATCTGAAAAGTTACTACTTTCTCCGCTAAGTAGTCCGTTGACATTCATGCCTCCGTTTGCGACGCTGTTGGAAACGCATGATACTGCAGTTCGAGGGCCATCGCAGATGTACCATTTCATCGTGCGCGTGTTGGTTAGAGGGCTAAGCGCTTGATTTTCAACTTCTGCGGTGAACGTAATTGGGTCGAATGCAGAATAAAACCGATCTTCTACGGGCGATTGGCCATGAATGATTGCAAGGTCAATCTGTTCGACGGCCGTTGCATTCGGTACATATGCTAGCATTGAACATGCTGAAAAAAGCATAATGAAAACCAAGCTAATGCTCGTCTTTTTCTTGCCGACGGTCATGCTATCCGCTCCTGTCATCATACGGTGGTCGCATAGATGATTCAAAGACTCATCGCTTGAATTAGGGGTTAATTACGGTAAATTCACCCTCTTATGGTTCGGCAACGTTCATGACTTCGCTTGTGTTGGTAGGGTCATGGAGGAGTCTGAGCACAGATGCATACGCTCAGATGAAAGGGGATTAACAGCTGTTATTGAATTCCTCTCTGCGTTTACTCTTTTCTTGATGATTTTAACTGCCTTTATGTCACTGGCCCAACTAGAAATGGGGTCAAATGACACTGAAATCGATCAAGTCGATCAAGCAACAGTTTCTGCTTTGGATTATCTTGTTGGCGGACCCGGCTGGTACGTCCCTGCATTGGATAATGGTGATCTTGACCATTCGAACGCGACCTCTGATTGGGATGCGGTCAGTGCTGAAGATTTACAGACAGGGCGTGTTCAAACTGGTCTCGTGCTTTCAGGTGAACTCGATGAAAACCGTCTCAATGCATTATCCAATGTAACACTTGAATCATTTTCTGATGGGCTTGGCCTTGCTGAAGATCTGAGTGCCTATCTACACATAAGTGTCCAAACCTCCGCAAATAGCACTCGTGTGGGGCAGGTTCTTTTCGAAGGAGGTTCAGACATCAATTCGGCACGAATGGCTTCGACTGCTTCTAGCATCGTACGAATGTCAGGAGAAATTATGATTGTAACCTTGCAGGTACACGATGCAGGTAGGCAAAGCGAGAATCTATTGATGACTGAAGTTATGGTACGTCCTGTAGGTGGCGGGCCTGAATGGATTGAAATCTACAACGATAATTCCTTCGCCACAAGCCTCTATGGGTGGTCTCTAAACGTAACATCTCCAAGTTCGAGTAACAATGTCTTATTCCAAAGCGGAGTGATAAGCGGTCAATCCGTGGCGCTTTTCACAGGTTCAATTTCTTCTCAAGTTATCGGAAACGCATCTCAAGTCATCGATTTAGGTACATATGGTATTCTCGGAACTGGTTCAATGAATCTTCTCGATGATGGAAGTAGCACCATTGAATTACGATTTACACGCCCCGGTCAAACAAAACCTCTTCCAAACTCGCGGGCTGAATGGGGCGGTCAAACAGGCTTGTTAATCGGATTAAATAACGCGCTTGTTTGGGATGGAGGGAATACCTTGAACTTCGATACATGGAGTGTCAACCAAGTCGCAACTCCCGGAGAAGTACCCTCCAGCGTAACAAATGCTTCATGAACTCGGTGGCACTGGCATAGATGATACCCGTGCAAGCCGCTTCCACTTATTCACGAGACCGTTGTGTTACAGGTATCCATGGATTGGATGAAATTTTACGAGGAGGCATCCCATATGGTTCCACGGTTTTGGCTTCTGGAACGTGTGGTTCCGGGAAAACCACTTTAGCAATGGAATTTCTTGTTCGTGGAGCTCTTGCTGGTGAAGCATGCGCTCATTTTACAGCGACCGAACCGTCTGTAAAACTACTCGAAAACATTCGACAATACGCATTCTTTGACATGAATATGGTCGACACAGGACTGATCAACGTTTTTGACATGGACGTTCTGTACTCTTGGCTTGGTCTTGATAAATCGACCTTCGATCTAGACGATGTTCACGCGCTAATCAAATCCATCACTGATATCGTTAACACAATCGGTGTAACTCGATTGGTTATTGACTCAGTTACTACTCTTTGTTACAAGATTAAATCCGAACAACTGATTCGAGATTTCTTGTT
>DAKQ01000096.1 GCA_002496635.1 Euryarchaeota archaeon UBA82
TAGCGGCTGCAGTGGCAGGTCGACGGTTCTTAGGATCCGAAGATGAAGAAGAGGAATGGCGAGAAGCCGCTCCCGGATTATAATTGCCGAAAAGCATCGTATCCCCGCACGTATCGGGGTTGGGTTCTTAACCTCCCCATGCGACGAATATATGAGATGAGCAAATGAGTGGACTACTAAGTAAGGCTAACGCTACTGAAGAAAAAGCCGAAAATGAAGTCAAAGCGTCTGAACCAGCCAGTATTACCCATGGTGTACATGAAGGAGGCGGACCTGATATACCAACCATGCTGAAAACAGGTGGCTGGGTTGTCATTGTTATCGGTGGTCTGCTTTCACTCCAAGGCGGTTCTTGGGGACTTATCGTCGTCCTTGTTGTTCTTGTCCTGGGAATTGGAGCATTGTATGGAGGACAGATGCTCTCCGAAGAGGGAGTAAATCCTGTTAAGATGGGAATTGCTGCAGTATTAGCAATTCTTTTGACTACGGGGCCTTATGCTGTCGGGCTCTTTGTCGGGGCTCCAGATACATTCGCGGTAACTGATCTAGAGTACGATGAAGAAGAGAACCGAATTTCTTTCATGGTTCGAGGAGGCATCGATGAAGCTACGGCAACCATCAACACCGTCGCTTTGAACGGAGTGACTACAGAAGTATGGTCTGGTTCTGAATCTCTTGGTGATAACGGTGCTCGATTCAAGATTTCTATCGAAGATTTCTTCGAAGGAAACAGTGAAACATGCATTTATTGTTCAGATTCAACCTTGGTCGATTACCAACTAGTAGTCGATGATGGGGAAGGCACTTCTTCAACTATTGACCTCGACACCGACTTTACAACTCGAGAAGTTCTTCACGCAGGTGTGCAAATTCAAGACCACATGACGAGCGAAAACTCAGGCACAGGTACGTCAGGAACCACTACGACTGTCATCGATGGGCTAATCATTGACGTTCTTGCAGGAATCATGCCTGATGATCACGAGCCTCTTGATGGTGGTCTTCACAGTATGTCTACTGGTGAAGAGGATGCTGGGACTCTTGGAATCGTTCAAGGAGATTACACGCTCGAGCTCTCTGTTATGAAGGGAACTACCAAGAAATGGAGTCATCCAACTGTCGAAGTCGATGGTTATGCTGCCTCATACAACTCTGGTGGTGAATTCAAGAACGGAGAAATGACTACTTGGCTTAGAATGGGTGGTACCTCAACAGATGAGAATGGTATTCTTTTCCTTCATGAAGACGACTTCTATGATGGAGATGGATGTTACACATTTGAAGTTAAGATTACAAATTCATTCTATACAGACGCTGCAGTGGTCGTTGAATCCCGAATGTCTTGGGAACTTAATTTTGATCAATACAACGATAATGATGGTGGGCAAGATGCTCGTACATACGATTCATGCTGATTCATGATTCTCACCAGAGCCTCGAGTGCAATTATGAAGACTCCTGTGACGAAGCCGATGATACCTACAATGAGAGAATAGTGTATCGCTTACCAACTGGTGGCGGGTTTATGCCAACGACTTGCACAGGCAGACATATAGATTGTATCACTAAACACTTTGGAAGTAATTAATTACGACGATTGGAAGTTAGAGACTAATGGGGTTGATGTACCTATTGATGCTGATGCTTCTCTTGGGAGGCAATGTATCATTAGCAATCGTTGTTGGATTGATCTACAACAATTATCTTTGGTGGGAAAAGGATTTTGCATCCAGTGAACTGCACTTGGTCATCAACGCAGTATCAATTTCGACTCTAATCCTCTATCTCGTATTGCATGGATGGGTACGACGAAAGGAAGAGGAAAAACTGCGGGAACTCGATATTCCCGAAATATACTAAACAAACTTGGATTTGTTTGACTCGGATCTTCGATGAAAGAAATTAAGTGATATCTTTCAATGGTAAGACTATGAGCAAGAGCGTTTTTGTTAAGTTTGTATCCGAGCCAAAGAATGACACATTAAAGACAATTGTTGGTATTGCTTGTGTAGCACAAGCCATCAATGATGGGCATGATGTGAGTGTATTTTTTGCAGCATCAGGTACTCGATTATTGGATCGAGGATACATCGAAGAATTGGATAAAGAAATAGGGGCTGACTCCAAGATGGTCTCTGAATTCATGGATGAGATCATTTCCAAGGCAACGCTCTATTGTTCATTTGCTTCAGTAAAAGCAACTCTAGGGCACAGTGAAGGAGATAGTGCTCTCATTGTTGCAGATGATAAAATCGAATGGAGCGGCCCTCCTGGAGTAATTGCTCTTGCAACAAATTCTGATGTTCAGCTTACCTATTAGATAAAAAATCATTTTGTTAAGGGTACTCATTATTCGTCTTTAACCGACACGATAGGATTTCCATCAGCATCCGTCCAAGTCTGATCTTCAAGTTCTTCTTCATTGGATTCCTCCGATGGTTCTGTTCCCTCTTCATCAACACCTTCCTCTTCTTCATCATCGTATACTTCTTCAGACTCGAAGTACTCTTTCTTCTGTAATTGACGTGATCCCAATGCTACAAAGACACCCAATCCTACGACAATAGCTACAATAATGGCATACAGAAGGACAGGAAGTTCTTCAACTTCTTCAGCTGTTGTCCAAGAGACTTCACTTGATGTTTGACCTGCCTCATCAGCGATTAAATTACTCACTGCTTCAAGAACATCTGGATACAAGAATTTACAATTCAATATTGTCGCTTCATCGGTGTAATGCCACCATGTGATTGGTACGTCCTTGGATTCTCCTGGGGCAACTTCCCAATTGCCTGTATTAGCTGTTGTATCTGCTTCTTCTCCATTGGTATAGCAACGAACATTCGGGTTTGCAGTTACAGTACCTGTGTTTGAAATTGTAATCATTGCATAGTGACTTTTTCCAGTATTTGCAGTCACTGAATCTGGTTCAATTTTATCGATACTCAGTGATGGGTACGTGATGTTGACAAATCCAGTTGAGGTTTTTGGTGCTGGTGCATCGGCAATAAAGTCGCCCCAGTTGGATTCAACAGTAATTTTGATCGTGCCTGATTCTTGATTGTATTCACCCGAACCATCTACCCATTCGACGATTCTCTTGTGTTCGCTTGTTCCGAGGTCGACAAACCATGTGCTTTGATCTGTTTCACCGTTGATGACTGTATTGATTGTGTTACTATTGTAACCAATTCCTGTTGCAACTACTGTTGCTACTTGTGCGTTGACGTGAATCTCTCTCTTGGAAAGAAGTCGAATCCATGCGTCAGTATAGCCTCCAGTTCCAGTTGTTCCTTGATAGTCAATTGTGGCTTGATCATGTAGGATGATGTCTTCGTCTGTTCTGGAGCCTAGAATCATTGAATTATTGACCTCGATATGGGTTTGATCAGCAACATTGATTGGGCCACTGCCAATGAGCGATGAATCATTAAATTGACAAAGATGTTCACAACTAATGTTTGCACTCATGAATGTCGAGCCTTCTGAAATAAGAGTTCCATGATTGAAGATATGGAAGGATGGTTGGTTCCAAGATAGACTTCCTCCACTTTGCGTGAATTGTTCGGCAGAAATCGTTTTCAGTTCAGCATTTGAATGAAATAGTTCGATATGAGTTATCCCAAATGAAAGAGGATAATGGTGATCGACTACAATCGAAAATTCATCGTTCAAATCCACAGTTGTCTCAAAGGAAGTTCCAGTGATCTCATTGGTTGTTGTTCCATTTATGGTCAAATTCAAATAGGCTTCCTGTGGTACGTTAATATTGAAATGGATGGTCATTATTGCCTCCGAATCCGTGATGCTTTCATCGATAACAATATTGGTGTTATCAAAGATAAGAAGTGTTGAGACTGAAGATTGTCCTGTTAATTCTGCATGATCAAGATTGAGTGTTCCACCTTCTTCGACTGTTATTGTAGAACCTGTTGTAATTTGGGATTCACCAGTCCAGGTAAGCACGCCTCCGCTCGCAACAATAACATCTCCGTTGAAATTACCACCATTCCATGTTTGGGAATCAGAGACAGTTGTTGTTGTTCCGTTTGTAGGTGGTGATGCCAGTGTCACACCTGCAAAAAGGATGGGAATCATCATCAAAATTGTCAATACGCTTGCTGTTCGCATGGTTTGGCCACGATGTATTGAATCATCAATGCTTTGCCTGCATCAGTAAGGAACATCCTTCCAACCAATGGCATATCCAATCAGATTAAAGCCACGATGAAGTACTGGTGTGATGACAATTATTGCGAGCATTGGGTAGATGAGTTCACTAGAAGCTAAGAGCGAATCTCCCAAAAAGAGTTGGCCCCAGAGGAAGACCATGATTGCAAAAGGTAGTGTGTCCAGTAGTGGTGCTTTGGACGAAACATCCCCTTCTCGCTTCAAGCCTTGACGGCGCTTGAAAAATGAACCTGTTAAATCACCAAATAAGCAAGCAAAGCCGAGAAATGATCCCAAGATATAGGCTGTAACCCAATCGTTTCCAATTGAAAACCAAGCATCCTCTGAACCAATGATTGGACTTGCAAAGATAACGGCGCCGTCAAATTCTGTGCCAACAATGGCTAGCTGAAGTACGCACAGCAAGCCAGCAGTGAGTGATCCACCAATAAGTCCGTTCCAGGTTTTTCCATCGCCAAGCATCCGATTCCCGTCTTTTAGAGACCTTCCACCATCGATTGGCCATGGTCCGTAACCTGTTTTTGGAAGCCATTTGCCCCACATCATCGCAAAAGTATTCGCAATAAATCCTGGCAGATAAAGCCAAAGAGTCATCAAGACAAGAGAAAGAAAACCTAGGTCAGTGGCTGCATCAACGTTGCTCATGAAAGATTGGATTTCAATAAAGCACATGAAGCCTCTTGTTGTGAACCCCTTTCTGCGGTTGAATTATCAGCCTTGATATATTGCGTCGGGTTATGGGTAAGTCAGTCCTTGTCGTAGGAGGCGGTGGAAGAGAGCATGCTCTATGCAGGTCGCTTTTTGAATCAAAATCCATCGAGGATGTCCATGTTACTCCAGGAAACGCAGGAACCATGAATTACGCGACGAATCATTCGATATCAGCATCTGACATCACAGGGCTCGTCGATTTATCCCGAAACTTACGTGTCGATTTCGTTGTTGTTGGTCCTGAAGCACCACTCTGCGAATCATTAGCGGATATTCTTCTCGAGCATCAGATTCCTTGTTTTGGACCTCAAGCACTTCATGCTGAACTCGAAGGATCTAAGCGGTTTGCGAAAGAAGCAATGCGTCGGGCAAATGTACCTACTGCTGATTATCTCGTGCTCGATTCTTCAACGGATCTTGAATCTGCTCTTGATTCGTATTCTCACAATCCTTGGGTCATCAAGAGAGATGTTCTTGCTGGCGGGAAAGGAGTCGTTGTCACCAGCGATTATCAAGAAGCGATTGAATTCATCAAAGATTCGATAGAATCCGATGGACATGTTTTGTTAGAGTCCTTTTTGCCCGGTGAGGAAGCGAGTATGTTGGTAGTAATGGATGCATCTGGATTCATTTGTCTGCCTCCAAGCCAGGATCATAAAAGAGTCTGGGATGGGGATAAGGGATTGAATACAGGAGGAATGGGTGCCTATTGCCCTGCGCCTGTTGTTACTGAAACAATTCATCAAAAAGTGCTAGAACGAATCGTTAAGCCAATGCATCAAAGTCTGTCTGGAATGAAGGTTCCTTATCGTGGTGTTCTCTATGTTGGGTTGATGATCGATGAACACGGGGATCCATATGTTGTTGAATTCAATGTACGCTTTGGCGACCCAGAATGTCAAGTAACTCTCCCTCTTATTGCATCTGATGTGGGGGAATTGTTGTTTGCTGCTGCTACGGACTCTCTTCAAAACTACGATATTTCATTCCATGATAAACACAGCCTAACCGTCGTTCTTGCTTCAGAAGGATATCCTCAATATACCATAAAAGGGCGAGTTATTCAAGGAGCAGAGATCAGCGAAGATACTGATGAGGCATGGGTCAGCCATGCAGGGACGGGTAGGGATGATTCTCATCAACTCATTTCGACCGGAGGAAGGGTCCTTGCTACGACAGCAATTGCTTCCTCTTTGAGGGAAGCAAGGGCACGTTCATATCAACGGATGCAAGCGATTTCTCTTCAAGGTTCTCATCATAGAACGGACATCGGACATCGTGCATTGTGAAAGAAAAAAAATCCCATTGTGTTGCTTGAATTTGAAGGCTTATTCACAGTAGGGATTAAAAGAGGGTCGAAAGTGGGCGAAGTGCTCCAGCATTGCTGCTGTCGAGCAATCCTCTGAGGGAAAAAAATGGAAAAGGTATCAAAGACCTCGCAAAGGCCTGTTTTTGGTTGGCTTATCGCCCCACTTGCAGTGCTTATTGCAATACTAGCAAACTACGTCGACGGACTTATGTCAATCGATGTTGAATTGAACGAAAATGCGTTGATGCCAATCATCGCCACTGGTGTAGCAGGATTACTTGCTGTAACACCACGTGTACTTCGTGAACTCGGTACCCTTCCAGCTTCAATGACAGAAACAAGAATCTCCCTCGCTATGTTTGTCATTTCTCTTGTTGGTTCAGGACTTGTCGAGCAATACATCGATTCGTTCACTGGCTTCACGTTCTTCGTTGTGACCTTTGTTGGGTATTTACTCGAAGCACGAGGCCGACATGAATGGATGACTATGCTCACCTTCGCAGGTGTCGGTGTACATTCAGCAATGGATATCACTGCTGCAGTTGCGGTGGCGGAGTATCTCCCAAGCGAGTATCTCTTCCCAAACGGCCAAACATTTGATGTGGATTCATTCCAGAAAACGGCTCTTGGATTCGTCTTCTTTACATGGTTGACAATCTTCCCGATTCTCGGACTTGCAATAGGTGTTGCAGGGCGTGGATTATTGAGCCCTGCATCCGAGAAAGGATGGTTTGCTTATGGAACAGTTAAGCAAGGTGCATGGAATAGAAATGCACTTCCTCTTCAAATTGCGCTCGTTATTTGGGCTGCTGCTCACATGCTCACAATCTGGCATTTCGACCAAGGCTCTGTCGCAGACAGACTCAAACTTGGTGGGCTTGCAGGTGTTGAGGCAAACGGATATGCAGGTTATTGGCCAGCACTTCTAACAGGTATTGTAGCTATCATCGTTTCCGGTATGGTTGCAGAACGTTGGCTAACTCGTGCAATGACCCTCTCTTCGCTATGGATGCTTTATCTCGTAGGATCCTGGAATGAATCAGGATTTTGGACAAGCGAAAGTTTCGACGACTCTTGGTCACCTTTGATTTGGCTTGCAATCACGTTCTTTATCGGTGTTGCAATCTCAATGATCGGTAACCATGACAAGTACGGCGGCTGGTCCAATCGAGAAGAACACCGTCCTAGCGGTGCGCGTGAATTCTGGAATGCACACTGGGCTTCTTTGCTTACAGCAGTAGCATTCATTGTTGGACTTGTGATTCGAATACAGTGGTATGCTGTTCCTTCAATGTACGCAGCAGGAACAGAAGGTTTCGATATGACCGGTGGTTCTGACCCTTGGTACATGAAGCGTGTTGTCGATTACATTCTTGCACAGAACGCTCACCTTGTTTACGACGCAGATCGATTCTATCCAATTGGTGGAATCAATCCTCGACCTCCGTTGTTCTCGTGGAGCCTAGCACTTGGTGCCATGGCTCTCCAACCATTTGTTGGTGAAGCCAACGCTGTATGGTGGAGTATGCTTGCTCTTCCTGCCGTTTACGGTGCTCTGACAATCCTTCCAGTAGCAACGATTGCAAAGGATCACTTCGGAAAAGCAACTGGAGTTATCGCAGCTTGGTTGATTGCATTCATGCCTGCTCACGTAACCCACTCAACTTGGGGATTGGCGGACCACGATTCGTTCGTTATGCTCTTTATCGCGATTGGATTCATGTTCTATCTACGTGCTGTCAAGTACGCAGGTTCTGAAAGGCTTGTTCGAACCACTTCGATTCACCCTCTTGATATGCTTCGTGCAATGGGTGCAGTTGCTCAACAGCGAAAGTATGCTATGTCAAACGCAGTTTTGGCAGGTGTTGCATTCGGAGCGGCGAGTCTTGGATGGAAAGGGTTCGTCGTTGGACCTGCAATTCTCTTCCTTGCTTATGCTTCTCAAGTTGCATTGAACATGTTCCGCCGAAGAGATTCTACAATCCTCAGTACGCTCTTCCTGACCATGTTATTGACCAATCTGTTGATTGCTCTACCATTCTATGCTCATCCACAAATGAACTTGGTTCTCGATGGCACAGGATTGCAACCATTCCTGTACATTCTGTTCTTCACAGTTGTCATCATGTACATCACGACTGGATTTAGAGACAAGCCATGGCTGCTCGTTCTAGGTACTCTTGCTACAGGAGCAACCATCTTCTTTGCAATTCTTTACGTCTTGAAACTCACAGATCTAAGCAACGCTTGGGATGTTCTCTTTACAGGAAGTGGATACTTCACAAAGACCAAGATTTTCGGAACTGTTGCTGAAGCAAATGCTCCTGACCGTGGATACATGTTTGCAAGTTTCGGACCTGTTGTGTTTGTACTTGCATTGGTTGTTGGGCTCATCTGTCTATGGAAGACATTCAGCCAACGAAGTCAGATTTCGCTGGTGTTTGGAATCTGGATCTTTGCTGCTTCCTACATGTCATGGACTGCTGCTCGTTTCCTCTTCAACGCAACTCCGGTTGTCGCCATCATGGGTGCGGCGGGAATTGTAGGATTATGGAAGTGGGCGAATTGGGACGGACTTGTTCGAACTTGGAAACGAGCTGGAATACGAACTCCTTCTGACCGTATTGCTGGGGCAAGAAAAGCTGTTTGGAGAACACCTACGTTCTCTGCAGTTCTTCTTGTACTAATCATGCTCACAGGTCAACAATTGACCTATGGATTGGATTCTGCTATACCGAGTAACTCCCCTGCTGAGGGAGACCTTGACGAAGATTTCTACTATACTATACCTGATATCATGCGTTGGGACGACCTTGGCGTATCTATTCTTGATAGTCGTGACTACGAAGCCTTCGGTGGGCGCTCTTACTTGGGTTCCTTTGGAAGTGGATTTAACGGCGTTCACTGGAACGAAGCATTTGATTGGTTAGCAGAACAAGATATAAATGAGTCCTACTCTGATCGACCTGCGTTCGTTTCATGGTGGGATTATGGTTTCCAAGCTTTGAATACAGGAGAACATCCATCTGTTTCTGACAACTTCCAAAGCGGCATTCCTGCATCAGGTAACATGCTTCTTGCACGAAGTCAAACCGATTTGGTTGCTATGTTTATCCAACACCTTGCTGGCGGAGATCTTGCCTACAACATCAATCATGGAGATGGAGAACGAACCTTTACTCCTGGATTCGAACTGATATTGGATGAATTCTTGAACGAATCTCAAATCGATGAACTCAACCTTATCATGACCCAATCTGGAAAGGATATGGATCAAATGGCAGATGTAGTTGCTGACCACTCATATGAGGTCTTCAAGAGCAAGGGTGATACACACATGGCGCGAGGATTCCCTCTGGACTCGAATGGAATTCCTGACGAAGACCTTGGCCTTCACTACCGTGTTTGGTCCGGTGGCGAAATTATTCCTTGTGACAGCACCTTTAGCGACTACTGTTACAACGGTGACTTCGACAGCGAACAATCTGCAAACAGTACATTCAGCAATAACGCAGATGTGAGTGAAGATGTCGTTAACTCTGTTACACATTACACGTTTGGTGAATACTGGTACACCTCTGATCTTGTCGAAGAGTACACTTCCGTTTCAACGGGTCTTCACCGTGCAAACTCTCACATTGCAATGACAGTACAACTCTTGACAAACGGATTGTCTGAAGAACAAATCATTGACTTCTATACTGCCATTATCAAGATGGATGGATACGAAGTGCAAGATTACGAAGGTGCTCCTGGTGAAACAATCACTCGTAACCACGAAATTCGATATTTCGCTGTAGACGATAAACTGTATCCACGTGCTGGTCGATACAACTCCGATGCTGGCTACAATGGTGGTCGACCTCTCGGTATCTTTGGCGCACCTACAATCCTTTCAGGACAAGATTTCAACACATTCACAAGTGAAGTGTACGAAACTGTTCGTGGCGACGAACCAATCCGTGAATTGTCCCGAGAAGAAGTAGATGCTGCAATGCTCAAGGATGTACTTGACCAACAGTCTGGTGCCGACATCGATCCGCTTCAAGTGGAGGATATCAGAGTAGACCATCTACCAGAATTCTTTGACACAATGCTTGCCCGTTCCTATGTTGGTTACGGGGCATCAACTCTTGGTGCCGATGCTGGGTCTACAAATCCACAGCCGAAGCAACAACTTCTATCCTCTGATATAGGTACGAATTTCCTTCAGCAAGCATACCCTCTCCCAGGCGCAATGATGAATCACTTTGTTATTGCAAACTGGTACAGTCCTAACGAAACATCAATCGTTTTGAATCAAGCACGAACAGGCGTCGATATTTATGCAAATGCTGATGTTAAGATCATGAAGTACTATTCAGGTGCTGAAATTGAAGGTACTGTGTACATGGAGGACGAAGAAATTGGTTTGCCAAATACCCGAATTCTAATCGAAAGAGATGCATTTTCTGGAGAGGATGCAACTGACGGTGATGACGATACCTATTGGATTCCAATTGGATTCACAGATACGGATGAGAACGGAGATTGGAGCTTTATTGCACCTGCTGGGCGAATTCGAGTAAGTGCTTTCGCGGGTATTTATGATGATACTGAAGCGATTCAAACAGTTCAAACCGGTGAATACCAGAGTGGTCTCGGCGACTTGTTGACAGATGTGAACACTGAACGTGATGTCTATGCGATTACTGCTATTCTCGGTCAAGTTGCAAACATGACGTGGCTAGGTGAATCTACGCTCAACGTCACTGGAGCACAAGCTGATCGTTTGGAGGACGTTACTGAAGAGATGAACATTGAAGTCGAAGGTAGCGGTGTATCCGGTACTGTGGATTGGTCTGGATTCGGTGATTTCGCTGGAGAGCCTCTTGTTGAAACCGATTTCATTCTCAGAAACATTTGGTCTATGACAGAGAACTACACATTGACTACAACCAATGGTTCATTCGATAGTGATGAATCTCGAGTAATTCAAGGAACTGGTGAGGTAACCTTCTCCGATGTTGGTAGCTTCACAAGCGATGGTGTTGCACTTGCTTACAACTTCACAGGTAACTTTACTCGTGAAATTGGCGACAATCGTGTTTACTCTGGAAATGGGACATGGGTTGGAATAGGTACGCTTGAAGCATCATGGTTAACGCATGATAATGCATCACTGCCTTGTGGTGAAAATGAAACCATGCCTGCCAATGCCTCATTGTGTCTCCTCTCAACAGGTACAGAATTCTCAACATACCTTCTCGATGGAGAAGTTCAGGCGAATGGACGACTGACATCACAAGGTGTCAGCAGCCTCAAGAAGGAACTTGTGGGTGAGACATTCGAAGGAACTGGATCATTCGATGGTATTGGTACACTAAACGGAACTGGTCTATTCATAGGTCCTGGATTCTTTAGTGGAGATCTCGTAAGTCCTGGTTCTTTCTACATGACTGGGGTTTTGCCAGGAATATACAATATGGTTGCAGTTATGCCAAATGGCAGAGAAATCCTATTGCCTGATCCAGTCACTGTCGGTCTTGAACCAACATATGATATTGCAATGACATTACCTGCATCACAGATATCAGACACTTTGTTGACCATGGATGGAGATGTTCTTGCGAACCAAGAGCTTGAACTTATTGATGTTGAACTTGGCGAGGAATCTCTGATTCCCCTGACTTCTGGTGAAGATGGAAATGTGTCGTATGGTCCAATTACATCTGGATTCTACTATCTGAGAGTTGACCTTGATGAAGATGGCTTCTATGAAATGAATCAAACGATTCAAGTCTTTGACGACCCAATGAATATCACATTCGACCTTGGCGTTCCTCAGATGTATGACGTTACAATTACACTCAATGGTCCTGCTGGTTTCGATGTATCGAATCGAAGTGTTAACTTGACAGATCCTCTTGGATTACTACCACTCGATATGGTATCTGACGAGAATGGAGTTGTTATCATCGAATTGCCTATTGGGGAATGGGAAGTTAGCGATAGTTCTGATGAAGATTACATTCTAATCGAAGAATTCTCTGTTGTTGATTCAGATGTTACTCTTGACCTTACATACTCTACTTCAGTATGGGTCAATGGTTCAATTGATGCTCCGAACACAGCCGGATTTACTTACGAGGATTGGTTTGCTCTTCCTGATGAACAGAAATTGTATGAGAATGCAAGTTCCGTCCCTGTTCATTTCCATGGAAACAATCTTGAGTTTACTGCTGTGACTGACCAATTTGGAGAATTCAGTCAACGACTTCCATCTGGATTGACGTTCAACATTAACGCTGCGAGTTCAGTCTCTACATTCTCTGCAGGCGGTCTTGTGACAGTTGTTGAAGAAATGGCTCCACTTGATGTAATGATCCTAGCACCAACAGTTGAGGTCATCGGAAATGTATACCTTTTCAATAACGAAACCCCATGGAATCAAGATATCCCTGAATTCGAACCTGTAGAAATTTATGCGACTTCCGAAGACGGTGTTGTCTGGAAGACTCTTACAGATGTTTCTGGTGTGTTCCAAACTCAATTGTTGAATGGAACTTGGTCATTCAGCATCCCTGAAGCAGAATACAATGCAGGAACAGTGACTGATTATTCAGTAATTGTCGTTGATGGAATGAATCCAGTACCAGTTGAATTGATTACCAATCCAGCAAACAGTACAGTCGTTCTCAACGTCTTCACTGACCTTGGTGACAGTGTGTTTGAGAACGGTACTGCGATTCGTCCAGATATTCAACTGATTCCGGTATCACAGATTGGTGAGCAAGTTAACTTAACATCCTCTGATTATTCAGAAGACGGTGTTGTTGAAGCGGTTCTAAGTCCTGGTATCTATGCAATACAAACCAACCACCTTGATGCTGCGGATGAAAATGCTTCTGATGCAAGCTTAGAATTCAATGGAGTTCTCGATGTTATCGCTATTGGACTTAATGGACCTGAAGAGGCTATCGTTGTTCCAATCGTTGATGAATGGAGAGTTACAGGTACTATTTCATGGATGAATGGTTCTGCAATGGTTGAGAACATCCTCCTTGCATCCGCTGATGGAACAGGATATGTTCCATTAAATGTTGATGAAAACGGAACGTTCGCTGAATATGTCCCTACAGGAGACTATGTTATCGTCGTAGCACCTATGCTAAACGCTGATGGCATCATGGAATCATTGCGAATGCCAATCACAGTTGATTCAGATGCTTCGCAGCGAATCGATCTCAATATGAGTATGATTGAAACCGTTGAGGTCTCACTCACACTCATGGAATCTGGAACCAATCAAACATTGATTGGAAAAGAAATCGTCTTGGTAAGTCATGATGGATTCGGTAACATCACAATGAATCCAACTGATGCTGCTGGTAATGCTACACAAATGCTCATGCCTGGTACATGGAGTCTCTTCATGAACGAGACTGCTGCCCAACGTGTATGGTCACTCGACACTTCGAGTTCCCCTCAATCGTTTACTGAAAACACAAGCCTAGGAATGATGTATGCCGATCTTGAAGTCGAAATTGGCGGAAAAGCATTCTGGGATGTTGATGAAGATGACATAGGAGATGCTAATGAAGGGGTTGAAGGTGCGAATGTAACCATTCAAGGTGGAAGTCTTGATACAGTCATCCAAACCAATGAAAACGGTGTTTGGAGTCTATATGTGCCAATTCTTGAAAATTACACCGTTTCTGTCGCAAAGGATGGATTTGGTGTTGTCAATTATGATGATAACAATTCAGGATTCTACGTCGTCGGAGGCGAGCCACTGTCACAAGATATTGAAATGGCTGCTGCGCAAGTAACCGTTACAGGAAGTGTCACTGATATCCTAGATTCTGCTCGTCTTGACGGAGCAAGTATTGTCCTTTACGGAACTGCGGAAAACCAAGAAGAAATGATTAACGTCACAGGTACATATGCAGCTGAAGAATTAACCTTCACTCAATCCCTCGAGCCAGGGCAATGGGTTGTTGTAGTATCTGAAGCAGATGCTCCGTTTAACGGCGGTGGAATTGCAATTGGTATTCTCGATGCAGCAGTACAGGATGGTGGTACAGTTGACCTTGTTATGAGCAAGGGTGGCTGGATTGACGTCAATACTCAATTCACCTCATTCAGCTTGCAACCATACAACGCAGGTACGGAAAACTCTTCTTCCCCAGTTCAATCTGTTGTGGAAGTTGAAATCGATCTTGGTGAAGGACAAGTTTGGAACATGCCTCTCGAATCAGATGGTACGCTTGAAGTCTTACTTCCTTCAGGTTCAGCATCTTTCTCTTCCGAATTCACAACAGTTCAAAGAGACTTGACAATGAACTACAGTTCAGGAATCTCAATTGAGAATGGAGATGAAGGTCGAACTTCGATTATGCTTTCGTACAACAGAAAGACCAACAGCGATCTCACACTTGGCGTTAACAATGTCATGAACGTAACTGGTCTTACAAACGAAAACAGAGAGATGACTGCCACAATTTTGACCGATGATGATGCGAACTACTCAACCATTGAATTTGATGTTCTCGCAACATACGAAGGAACAGAAATTATGGATACCTTCGCAGTTACTGGTACAGTGACTGTTTCACCTGACCAAGATGATTGGAGTCTTGAATTCTACAACGGTAGTGCATGGGTTGATTCAATTGATCTTTCACTCGGTATTGGTGATGTTGATGCAAATGCAACAATGAATGGAACAGTTCAAGCAAGAATCACCCTTCCATCGGTTGAAGATGCTTGGCATCTCGATAATGGACACAATTTGAATATTCGCTTGATGGCAGATACTGGAGACATGACTGAAGTGTCCCTAAAGGTTGCAGTTCCGCAATACTTTGCATTCAACACAACGGATGTAAGTGAAACCGTTGGTGTATCGCCGGGTGGCTCGACTACTGCAGGATTAACGGTCAATAACAACGGTAACGGTGATGACACATTCACTTACGAAGTACTTGACAACCTTCCTGAAGGATGGACCGTCAGTCCAATGAGTGATGCTACAACCATTGCAAAGGGTAACATGCGAGATTTGGCATTTACTGTTTCCTCTGATACAACATTCGAAAGTGGTGAAGTACTCATGACAGTTCGAATTACCAGTGAAAACGGTGAATCTCAAGACGTTGAAATCACAATCGAATCCGCAAGAATTTCATTATCATTCGACGATGACAAGACTCTGTCAAGAAGCAATAGCTTTGCTGACGTAGATCCGAACAACGTCGTGATTGTTATTGAAAACTCTGGGCTACGTTCAGCAAGTGAAGTTACAGTCTTCCTAACACCTTCAGGTGGACAAGAAGAAAACCGTACTCTATCAGTTCCTGCTCTTGGTTCACAAGACTTCGAATTCTCACTACCAGCAGCATCTCAAGGTATTGAGAGATTTGATGTTCGAGTAGAAGTGAGTGGTGATGATGCAAACTTCACAACTGGTGAATTACCAAATGAGGATTTCGGAATTGAATACATTGTACAAGGTTCGGATGAGGAAGACAGTTCATTGATTCTCGTCGCAATTGTTGCGTTAATCATCATTATCCTTTACTTCGGCATCAAGGCGGCACGATCACGTGGCGGCTCAGGTACTCGATTCTGATACGCAAGAAGACAAGGTTTGATACCATAAGAGCCCCACCTCGGTGGGAGGAAGATGGAGGAACTTCAAGGAATAGAGTTGCTCCCAGAACCTGGAGAGCCCAGAATTCTTTCTGCGATTGACCCCAGCACACGAGGTTTCCAAGATCAATGGAGAGCCGAAGTAACTGGATGGGCGCCTGTAATTCCGGAGGCAGTATCAATCCGGCCAAGAAGAGTGTTCTCAGTTATTTCTGGTGCAGCCATTGCTTTAGTAATGGCCCTTATTGTGGTTCTCTGGCAATCTGACCTCCTCCTATTGGAATTACCACCACCTTCTTCGGAGTGGGCTTTCGAAAATACGAACATTCGAGACTTACAACAAGACGGCCTGACTGGTGATGATGTAAGACTCTGCATGGTCGATACCGGAATCTCTCTTACTCACTCCGCTCTTACAGGAACTACGGTTGAGTTCAAGGACTTCGTGGGTAGTGAAGTGTCTCCAGTTGATTATGGTTCGATTTCACATGGTACTCTCATGGCAGGACTTCTCATTTCTTCAGGATATCAAGAGGGCATTGCACAGGGAATTACCCTTGGCATGGCAGCTGCTCTAAGTGCAGATGGTGACGAGAATACAGGCTCTGAATCCAGAGTCGCCTCTGCTATCCGATGGTGTATTTTCGACTTTGAAGCAGACATCATCTCACTTTCACTAGGAGGTGAGCAAAATCAAGAAACCTCACGAGAAGGCGCAACAGTTTCCGCTACTCGACAAGCACTCGATCTTGGAATATACGTGGTGGTAGCAGCAGGAAATGATGGAGGTTCATCAGACGATGGCTTTGTTAGTGCTCCTGGCAATGTCAATCTAGCGATCACAGTTGGTGCATCCGATCGTTTCAATGAAGTATGGTCAAAATCTTCTGTAGGCGAGCAAGTCGATTCAGATGGTAACCTACGGCAATATCCCAATCAGAAGCCGGAATTAACTGCTCCAGGTGTTTCCATTGTATCGACTGGAATGAACGATGAATGGTACTCCTCGAGTGGAACTTCTGATGCCACAGTATTCGTCGCAGGAACTCTTGCATTAATTCTTGAAGAACATCCTGAATTGAAGCGAACAAATGAATCTGGAGCGGGTTGTATTGAGCTCGTAAAATCATCTTTAGCCTCATCACTTTCACCCGACATGGCGCATGATATTCGCAAAGGATATGGCGTCCTCGATGCTAAAGCATGGATGGATTCTATTCCGTCATCAATAGACTGCTGAGCAAAAATACCCCTCGATGCGGGAGTTTATACCGCTTTTAAAAATGATATTATTGTAGTAAAATGATATTATAAACTACTTATTATTGATATTTTTAGATACTATTTGATACTTTAATGACTGTCGGCATGGGCGCAGTATTAT
>DAKQ01000130.1 GCA_002496635.1 Euryarchaeota archaeon UBA82
AGTGCTGCTTGCTTCTTCTTGCAATTTCTGTTCCACTTTTTGATTCGTAGAAGTTGCCCTTTGATTTGGCTTATGGTTTCCAATCTCGATAGAGGACATAAGCCGGTCCTTCAGTCGGTGGCTGTTCATCCATTCTGTCGAATAGCCAAATAGCCCAGCCTAAGGCCTCATTGTTTTCCAATACTAAACCTTGGTTTTTTGCATTTGCCTGTAACACTTGAACAAGTGTTCGGAATCTTGCCCCTATCATCCCATTTATTGGTTGCATGAATCTCGTTACAGACTTGAAAGATAGCTGTCTTTCAAAAGTCATCATTCCAATTGAATTAGTACTTATAGCCAAGAAATTTGTAGCATCCTTTTCTTTTCTGTCTAGTTTATCTAAATCTTCAAGGGTGAAATCGTCAGATAATCTGTTGATTAAAATTGACATTCCAGATTGGTACAGGGGTGATGCCAATAGATTTGCAATTTCCCTCGATGCTTCTCTTTCTTTTGCTTTGTTCAGTTCGACAATTTGTCTGATACCAAATAACAACGTAACCAAAATTGCCAATCCTCCAAGCAGTTCTCCAAGATTAGCCGCTTCTTCAAGATCCATGTCCTGAATTTAATAAATCAGTTAATTATTGTTCGTCAAGCCAAACTAAACTCATAGTCGAGCCTCACAAGGAGTGACACGTTAAACCCTCGTTAAAAAACACAGTTGAATTGATGGTTTCTCAATAAGCCCTATACAACGCTAAACACTGAAAAGACCCACTGCTAACTCTTTACATTTCTAACCTAAACAAGAGGTATTGTTCCCCAACCGAAAACTATAAATACTATGTAAGGAAATGGTCCGCTGTATGTTTTGGAAAAAAAGAACGAAGAAATGGCCAAAGGTGGACAGTTGCAGTGAAGTTCAACACTTCATCGATCAGATGTGCCTCGATTACAAGGTGCCCCCTATTCATGTGATTGTAAAATCCAAAAAATGGATGGATTGGTTTACTGATTTAGGGACGAGGGCGTGTGCTTTCATGTTTCCAGAGGATGATCAGAGGATTGAATTCAGTAGGTTCATTGCGTTCGATGGAGAAGCCTGCAGAATTTCTGGAAAGGACAGAAACGTCCCGATCAAGGTTAAGCACAGACACCAAGCTGCCACCAGAGTACACATCATCATTCACGAGTTCATTCACCACTACTTCTTCCATCAAGGGATGATGGATGAAGGTCACGGTAAGAATTTTAGAAAGATGGAAACTAAAATCAACGCCGAATACGGTATTTATTTTTTCTACAAAAGCAACAACTATGCGACCTGGTTCCATGATTTCTGGGGATTCCCATTTGGTAGAAGGCCGCCAACCCCTGAAGACAGAGGATGGGGAAAGAGGTGATGAAATGAACGAAGAAGACAAGAAAAACGAAGAAAGAAAAGACGAAGAGAAGAACGAATGGATTGAGAAAATCGTCCTATGCCCGGATTGTAAAAGGGGAAGGACGGAGCATTGGAGACCTAATGGAAGAGGGAAACACCCATGGAAATTCCATCTCCCCTGCCAAACATGCAAAGGCGATTATCAAACGATGAGGTATCAACCAAAATTCTGCGAGAGAGAAGGCTGCAATAACCTCGCAGAACACAAATGCGATGGAGTGTTTTGTGAAGGAAACGGATGGGTCTGTACCGACCATTGGTACGAAGAGGAAATCGGTTTCAGCGCGACCGGCTATGCTTGCGTCACATGTTGGCATGAAGTCGGCTCAGGTGGACACTGATCAACAGATCCCTTCTTGCACCAGTTGAAGAGGCGAATTCCCTAAATGCTCTTAACATATTCAAAAGCGATTCAGCAATGTAATTATTTATTTTGTACTGTTCTTTGGCGCATATATGGTCGGTTTCCCTCCCATCACAGATTCAGATGGCGGTATGGGTTTTAGTTCAACTGACATTCTTGCCGAAATCTTTCTTGAGTGTTGTTTAGTATTCATTGTGTTGGGATTTATTCTAATGCTTTATTTTAGAGCTCGCCGAGAGAAGAATGAGTAAAACCATAGTGATGCTTTGATCAAGCCCTATGCTTCAAAGATCTCTTCACATTTGGGACACTTTGCTCGCCCTTTGTATGCCATAGGAACGCGAATCGCTGCAGCACATTTTGGACAATAGAGAAGGCGTTTTGGTTCAATTTTTTCTGGCTCAGTTTTTGTTTCTTTGGCGACTGCTTTTGATGAATCAAGAGGAGATTCTTCAATGAACAATGCCCACGGGCGGGCGATTAAAACGTGGCTGGCGATGTATGTCCAAAAACAAATCTTGAGAATGTTGATGAAGAAGTTGAAAGAATCTTCAATCTCACCGTTGCCATTACCACCCATGCCGCTAAATGCTGCCAACAAAAACAGCCAGCCAAGACCAATAAGAACGGTAAATGCCGACACGGTAATTGTGATCGTAAGAAGAAGATATCCTGTTGATTGAACTGCGTATTTCCCTTCTTGTTGCTTGAATTTACTGTAGTTTTCCATAGAATTGAATATCGATTCTGGAGAACTTGTGTCGACTTCCAGATTTGATATATCGCCCATCGTCAATTCCCCAATACGTACTGAAAGAATGAAAAAACCAGATAACAAAAACGGTGCTGAAAAAACATAGGGAAGGATAGCGTCCAACAATTCACTCTCGCTTCCGGTCCCAAAAAATATGAACAAACCGAAAACAATCAAGCCTAAAGGAGCGAGTAACCTGTCCCCCCCTTCCATGAATCGACAATTCATATCGCTCTTATCAAATTAACACCTGCACAATTAATTGAACTGGCGAGTTTGTTGCTGAAGGGATTTCCCTTCGCTTAACGTAGTGCTTACCCAAGCGAATGTTTCTGCATCATTTCGCTTCTTTTCTGGATCTCTTTTCTCCAGTGCTCTCATGGTCATTGCAGAGATATAACCCCCTGTCTGATTCCATATCAAAAAGACAAATTGATGATGAGGGATATCTTGGGCCAATCATGGATGCTGTCCTCATTGCTGTTGTCATGTTTGCAACGCTCCTAGCTGCAGCATTAACAGTTCCAGCAGGTTTTGGACTCGCAACAATGCTAACGCCAATCATGTTGTTGTGGCTCGACCCTCATCTTGCAATAGCTGCAGTTGCCGTAATACATGCTGCACATAATGGTTGGAAACTACTTCTACTCAAGACACATCTGGACGTTTCAGCAGTAAAACGATATGGTTGGGCAATGGTATTAGGCGCATTGATTGGAGCCTCGATGAGTACGAATATTGATCAGAAACCTTTGCTTATTGTTGTAGGATTTGCACTCATCCTCTTACCTCTATTATCCGCTACAGAGCGATGGACTTCCTATCGATTACCCGAAGCAGAAGACCGATGGGGTGGGTTTGGTTCAGGGCTTATGGGTGGGCTGACTGGCCATCAAGGGGCTTTACGAGCAATGTTCCTACAAAGAAGATTACCGGATAAGTCAGCATATGCAGCAACTGCTGCTCTTCTTGCATTGATTGTTGACCTCTCTCGTTTACCTGTGTACCTCTATTCTGACGGTGCAGACCTCATCGAATTCTTACCTCTCATCGCGGGGTCTGTACTTTGTGCCATTATTGGCGTTCATCTTGGAAAGCGATGGCTCATCCGATGGAAGAAAACCCATATTCGAACAATGATTCTGTGTGGAATTGTCGCTTCAGGATTCTTGTACATCATTGAAGGATTCAGGATGTAACTCCATCATTCAAATCAAGAATTACGGGCGCGTGGTCGGAGATATCAAGGCCGCCTTGACGATCGATTCGAATGGATTCAACAAATGGCATAAGTGCTTCATTTCCAAGCATGTAATCAATTCTCCAGCCACGATCTTTTGCTCTGGCCTGACCTCTATTTGACCACCAAGAATAGAGTTTGACGCCTTCTCCAACATGTTCACGGAAAATATCATGCCAACCATCTCCAAGGAGATTGGTAAACCATTCTCGTTCTTGTGGAAGGAAACCGCTCGATTTCGCATTTCCTTTCGCATTCCAGATATCGTCTTCCGTGTGTGCGATATTCAGGTCTCCGACGACAAGAACAGGTGTGCTAAGTTGAAGATAAGGTTTCAGCCATGCTCGCCATTCATCCATCCATTGCTCCTTGAAGAGTTGCCGTTCATCCTTGTTTGATCCGCTTGGAAGATAGGTGTTGATGCATGTTAGATTTCCATGCTTTGTTACAATGATTCTTCCTTCTGAATCATTTGAATCGATCGAACTAATCATGCCTCGGCGCTCTTCAATGATGTCTACACTGGATAATGTTGCAACGCCCGAATAACCCTTCTTTTCCGCAGGATGAAGAAGCGCTTGATGCGTGTTTGGCCAATTCCAACCTTTCGGAAATTGCTCTTCTAAGACACGCGTTTCTTGAAGCATCCATATTTCTGCATCTACGGATTCAAACCAACCATCAATTCCTTTTCGAATGGCGGCTCGAAGACCGTTTACATTCCATGTAACGACGCGCATGACTCTTCCAAGAGAACTGGGCTTTTCATTTTTGAAGTGGTATCGAAGCAATTGATTCTGCTGCGAGACGTGCAGATGCTACTGCACCATCGGAGAGAATATGTTCACTTTCAACCCACGCGCCGGCGAGTAAGATTCCTTTTT
>DAKQ01000144.1:0-554 GCA_002496635.1 Euryarchaeota archaeon UBA82
TCATTGACCAGATGCTTGTTGAGAACAATGAATTCTCCGGAGAGTGTTCGGCGGACATAGAGATTGGAAGTGAACGCTTCAAAGCATTCATTATTTCCAAGAATCTGAGATGTCGATGCAGTTGGCATAGGTGCCAGGAGGAGAGAGTTTCGCATACCCTTTTCGACGATTTCTGCCTTGAGTGTATCCCAATCCCAACGGCCCGAATGTTCATTCATACCCCAAAGGTCGAATTGGAGTAGCCCTTGAGAAGCGGGGGAACCCTCGAATGTTGAGTAAGCTCCTTCTGCAACAGCACCATCCTTTGATGCTGAGCATGCTGCATAGTAGATTGTCTCAAAGATTTCCTTATTCAATGCCCGTGCTTCTGGGCTTTCAAAGGCCATTCCAAGCATTGCAAAGGTATCTGCAAGCCCTTGAACACCAAGACCAATCGGTCGATGACGCATGTTTGAGTTACGGGCTTCAATAACGGGATAGAAGTTGACATCGATAACTCTGTTGAGGTTACCAGTCGCATGATATGTTACGTCGTGCAAGAGTTGGTGGTTGAA
>DAKQ01000144.1:937-17491 GCA_002496635.1 Euryarchaeota archaeon UBA82
CTCATCAGCAGATGTGTATTCCATGATCTCTGTGCAGAGGTTAGACGAACGAATCGTCCCCAAGTTCTTCTGGTTCGACTTCATGTTTGCAGCATCTTTGTAGAGCATGTAAGGGGTACCAGTTTCAATTTGTGACTCGACAACCTTGTCCCACACTTCTCGTGCAGGGACTGTTTTTCGAGCTAAACCTTGTTCTTCATAAGAGTGGTAAAGTGCATTGAACTCTTCACCATAGACATCTTGTAGACCTGGGCATTCATTTGGACAGAAGAAAGACCATTCTCCATTCGCTTCAACTCGTTCCATGAAGAGATCAGGAGTCCAAAGCGCATAGAACAAATCTCTTGCTCGCATTTCTTCCTTTCCGTGATTCTTACGAAGATCAAGGAACTCGATCAAATCAGGATGCCATGGTTCAAGGTAAATGGCGATTGAACCCTTTCGCTTGCCGCCACCTTGGTCGACGTAACGTGCAGTGTCGTTGAAGACACGAAGCATAGGAACGATACCATTTGATTGGCCATTCGTTCCTTTGATGTAAGAGCCCTTAGCACGAATGTGATGGATGGATAATCCAATTCCACCAGCAGACTTTGAGATCAGAGCACACTGCTTGAGTGTATCATAGATTCCGTGAAGTGAGTCATCTTGCATTGTTAGGAGGAAACAAGACGACATCTGAGGCGTCGGGGTTCCAGAGTTGAACAATGTCGGTGTTGCGTGAGTAAAGTAACCATTGGACATGAGATCATAGGTTTCGAGAGCCTTTGCAATGTTTCCATGATGGATTCCAACAGAGACTCGTAAAAGCATATGCTGTGGTCGTTCTGCGATTTCGCCATCGAGTTTGAGCAGGTATGAACGCTCGAGGGTCTTGAATCCGAAATAATCGTAATTATAATCACGTGAATAATCAATGTGATTGTTGAGTACTTCGGCATTCTCCATTATGATATCGTACACTTCTTCAGAAATCAAAGGAGCATGCTTCTTACTTTCTGGGTCAATATACTCTCGGAGATCTGTAATAACATCTGTGAACGTATCCTTTGTTGAACGATGAAGGTCGTCAACACAGATTCGAGCTGCAAGTTTACTGTAATCAGGATGATGAGAAACCAGAGAGGCAGCGGTTTCAGCAGCAAGTTGATCAAGTTCACGTGTTGTGACTCCGTCGTACAATCCTTCGATGGTTAACTTTGTCAAATGTGCAGGGTCAATCCAATTCGGATCTAATCCATCAGACAAATTTCTCAATTTATCCAAAATTGCATCAAATCGTACATCTTCTCTCTCACCTTTCCGGTTCACTACTTGCATTGTCATTTTTCGTCCTCTCCTGTATTTGCTGTTCGTGCGTATCTCCCTATAATCGCGTTCGGTTCAAAAGTCTTCGTCCATAGAGAACCGCTGTTGGACACTTCCAAGGGATGCTCCGTCCAAGACACCGGATTTTTGGTATTCTCCGACGCGCTTTTCGAAGAAATTAGTTTTACCTTGCATGGAAATCATTTCCATCCACGGGAATGGATTGCTTACATCGTAAAGTTTGGATGCTCCAAGGGTAACGAGAAGTCGGTCTGCAACAAATTGAATATACTGCTTCATGAGTTCTTCATTCATTCCGATTAAGTTAACCGGAAGTGCACTTGTAACGAATTCAATTTCAATTTCAACTGCTTCAGCAATAATTCTGTGGATCTTGTTCTCTGGAGTAGGTCGCTCAAGTTTACTGTGAAGCATACATGCAAAGTCACAGTGGAGCCCTTCATCACGGCTAATAAGTTCGTTCGAGAATGTCAATCCTGGCATGAGACCACGCTTCTTGAGCCAGAAAATAGCGCAGAAGGAACCTGAAAAGAAAATCCCTTCAACAGCAGCGAATGCGACAAGTCGCTCCGCAAAAGACCCTTTCTTCCTTGAGAGCCAGCGAAGAGCCCAGTCACCCTTACGCTTTACAGAAGGTACTGTCTCAAGAGCTTTGAACAAGTGACTCTTCTCATTTGTGTCCTTGATGTAAGTGTCAATAAGTAGAGAGTATGTTTCAGCATGGATGTTCTCCATCATAATTTGGAAACCGTAGAAGGCACGTGCTTCAGCCCAACAAACTTCGTTTGCAAAGTTTATGACAAGGTTCTCATTTACAATACCATCACTGGCTGCAAAGAACGCAAGAACGTGCTTGAGGAAGTGTTGCTCATCATCATTGAGTTGCTCCCAATCTTTGAGATCTTCAGCAAGATCGATTTCTTCAGCGGTCCAGAAGGATGCTGCATGTTGTTTGTACATCCCCCAAATATCATCATGCTCAATCGGGAAGAGTACGAATCGGTCGAGATTCTCTTGCATCATCGGTTCGATGAATTCATGTGAGAGGTCAATTTCAATTCCATCGTCGTTACGGTTGTGCTCGATTACCATATTTTCCACCTTCCATCACGCGCTGGAGTTTACGTTCCGTCCGAGATGGCACATAAATATGCGCATGCTCGTCTCCCATGAACCGGTGTTTTCAAGAGTATTTGAATCGAGGGACTGTGGCCATTATTGTGATTTTAGAGCCGAAGCCTATATGGACTTGATTTGGAATTAATTTTTGTGCTTTTTTTGCGCCACAATATACCCTCATTTCCACTGGAGTGAAAAGCAAAGAACTCTTCAACCTCCAAGGATAGCAAAAACCATGCGAAGTGAACTAAACATCCCATTTGCAAAACTCAATCCCGAGGCGAGATTACCAACACAAGGTAGTGCATTGGCAGCAGGCTGGGATTTGTATGCACTTGAAGCAACGATTGTTTCCAAGGGATCATCTGTCATGATTCCAACGGGATTGGCATGCGCAATACCAGAAGGTTGGGAGGGCCAAATTCGTTGCCGATCATCGCTTGGTAAGAAAGGAATGATCCTCCCTAACGGAGTAGGAACAATCGATGCAGACTATCGCGGAGAGTTGAAAGTACTAGCAACATGGATTGGACCAGGTGATGAATTTCATATCGAGAAGGGAGAGCGTATTGCCCAACTTCTCTTTGCTCCAGTACCACGCGTACATATCGATGAAGTTGATTATGAACAACTTACATCAACAGAACGTGGAGAAGGTGGCTTTGGCTCATCAGGTCAATTTTGAGGCAGTACTATGCAGAAGACTGACATCCAAAAGTTCGACATAGTCGAATACAATGATGCAGTTGAAATGATGTCTGCGTTGCAAATGCAACGAATCAATAATGAGATATTAGATACACTTCTTATTATGGAGCACCCCGAAATTGTCACAGTTGGACCTCGAGCTAGAAATGATGGTATCCATCCTCCCAAGGATTATGCTACACAAGCAGTAGATCGTGGCGGAGGCCTGACATGGCACGGCCCTGGACAACTTGTTGTGTATCCGATTATACATTGGAATAAGGAAGATGAAAAATCCGTCGCATCAATAATATACAAACTCGAGGAATGGGTCATTGAATCTCTATCAATACTTGGGATAGAGGGATATCGTGATGAACGAATGCAAGGAGTATGGGTTGAAGGAAAGAAAATCTGCAGCATTGGGTTGTCATTCCTTCGATGGGTAAGTCGCCATGGCCTCACTATCAATTACAATACACCAACAGGACGGGTGGAGAACCTTGCAGGTTGCGGTCTTGCTGAATCCACGACAACATCTCTTCATCGACTGAATCATTCAGTATCTCGACAAGATCTCGAGGACTCCCTTCTTTCAGTATACCACAAGTGCTTGAATCGATAATTTGCCAAGGGTTACAAACAAGTGCATATATGAGAAAGGCTGGAATTAACACCATGGGCGAAGTCGTTCTCGGCATATCAGGTGCTTCTGGAGCAGTTTATGGCGTACGATTAGCCGAGGCACTGCAGGAACTCAAAGTCCCAATCAGACTTGTTGTAAGCAACTCTGGGCGAATCACACTCAAGCATGAGTGCGATACAACACCAGAGGAACTTGCAGAACGGACAGGAGCACTTCTTGAAGAACAGGCCAACATTGGTGCCAAATCCGCATCAGGATCTGCACCAATTGATGCTGTTGTCATCTGCCCGTGCTCAGGGACTACCCTTGGAAAACTGGCCGCAGGTATCGGTGACAATCTCATAACACGTTCTGCAATTGTTGCGATGAAAGAACGACGAACCCTAATCATTGTACCTCGTGAAGCCCCTTATGCAACTGTGCATTTGGAAAACATGGCAAAACTTTCTGCGTGGGGAACCGTTGTTATCCCAGCTTCGCCTGGATTTTACAACCATCCGAAATCAATTGATGACATGGTTGACTTTGTCGTTGCACGCATATTGGACCAAATTGGCCTGAAACATTCCATTGGAAAGAGATGGACTGGCGAAGAAATCGATGAATTCTAAGCATGTTTCCATTGCCTTCAAATGATTCGGCTGATTGTCTGTATCTATGAGCGACATAGCGTCACTTGATTCAATGACTGTGAATCATCTCAAGGATGAACTCTCTTCAAGAGGGCTACCCAAATCTGGCAAAAAGGCTGAACTCGTTGAACGCCTACAGCCTTATTATGCGGCCAAAGAAGAGATTATTGCAACCTCCTTTTGGAAAAAGACAGCAGTTGGGCCACTTAATGTCGGACAATCAATCGGCTCCTTATTCGTTGTCTCATTACTACTCATTGTTGTGTTCAACCCTTCACTTATTGGACTGGGGGAAAATGAACCTGTTTACGAACCAATTGATTTCGATGCCAGCCAAGTTCGATGGTATGCCGAAGAACTTGTTGCCCTCGGTCATCCTGAATGGGAAGGGCGAATGTCTGGAAGCCCAGAAGAGGCTGCGGCTGCTGAGATGATCTTAGATAATCTAACAGCAATGGGTTATTCGCCTCAACTCAATACATATTCAGTCCCAATGTTTGCGATTAATAGTGCTCCTGAAATAGCGATGTGCATTCCTACTATTGGATTCTTAACAGGACCATCCTGTGATTCTGGATTTGGAGCGCAAATCACAACCTTTGAGCATCGGAGCGATTATGTGATACAAGGTTACTCAGGATCAGCAGATATCCAATTTGGGCAAAATATGGAACTCATCGATCTTGATGATGGGACTGATGATTCACTTTGGTCTTCTGCATCTGGAAAGGTTGGAATTATTCGAGGTGGAGGAAACATCGATGGAAATACAGGTATGTACATCAAGGCAGCTGAAAATTCACTTGCAGGATTGATTCGCATCAATAACCAAACAAATTGTGGACAAATTGAGGCTGATGATTGCGTTCCAATCTTCAAGTCGATACGTGTTGATGAGATGAAGGCCGCTAATAGTGGTTCGATTCCAGAGGACATACCGTTCATGGCGGTCTCAAACCAAACTGGAAACGAAATGCTTGAATTAGCCGAACAAGGGGCTGTTCTGCGATTATTTAGTGACATAGACAATACTGGTGAAATCGCAGTAAGCGTCCCGTGTGGCACGATGTATGGGAAAAGCGAGGACTTGATTATCGTGGGAGCTCATCACGATACGGTCTACCATGCACAGGGTGCTGTTGATGACACATCTGGAACTGCAAGTGTACTCGAAATGGCGAGACAAATTGCAATAATTGCAAATGAAAGTGGGACACCTGAATACACGATTCGATTCTGCACATGGGGAGGAGAAGAAGAAGGGCTTTGGGGAAGTAAAGCCTATGTTAACGCAAACGGAAATGATCTTGCACGCAACCTTCGACTTTACATCAACCTCGACATGAATCACGTTGATATTGATATGACAAATAGAGGAAACAGCCTCCGTATCTTTTCCAATTCAGCGACTGACATAAATCATGTAAGCGATATTATTGATGTGTTGAATGATGAACAACCAACTCTCTTTTCAAAATATTCTGTCACCTTAACCAAAGAAACTACGATGCCATACAACTCAGACCACGCCCCATTTGTCTACGACCTACCAGACAGCGTTGAAGGCAATGCGTTGGTCTGTTATGGATCAGGGTCATGGGAATACCATACCTACAAAGATGATATGTCACGATTTAATGAAGAGTCATTAGGTGTTTCAGTAATCGCTTACGGCACGTACATTCGCTATCTCTCTTGGCCAGTAGAAGCCTAAGCGTCGAATTGAAGAAGGAAAGCGAAGTGGACTCGTCATGGTAAAGCCAAGTGCTCATGCATCGCACATACTTGTCGCATCAAAATCCGAGGCATTACAGATTTCTGAAAAGATTGAAAAACTGAAAGATTTTGAAAAACTGGCACGTAAGAAATCAACCTGCCCCTCATCCCAACGCGGCGGCGATTTGGGATGGTTCCGTAAAGGGAACATGGTCCGAGAATTTGAAGAAGCCGTTTGGCAAACGCCACTCAAATCTGTCTCCCCTCCTATCAAAACCACATTTGGATACCACCTCATTTGGGTCCATGAGCGCGAAGAGGAGTGAACAGGATGCCATTTCGTGTTGGACTTGACCATTACCAAGTGGAAGGCATTCATGGTTACTTTGAACACGAACATTCACAGCCGCAACCCTTTGTTGTCTCTGTCCGAGTAGATTTGATCGATGAAGTTCGTGATGAAGTACTATCAAGTACAGTTGATTATGCATTGTTGCAGAAAGCAGTGGACGCTGTTATCCTTGATTCAAAGCCAATTCGACTTCTCGAAAAGATGGCGACCAACATCGCTGAATTCATTCAGAGTAGTGTTGATGTTGAATCAATCTTCGTTCGGATAGAGAAACCAAATGCTCCTTTGCCACACCCAGGTGGTCTTCCTTTCATAGAATACACCTGGAATCGCACTGAGTAGGCAAAATCAACGGGAGACTTCAAAGAGAAGTCCTCGCTAGTCACTCCATGGAATCTCCTTCAAGAGTGTACGTCCCCAGTGCAATTGAAGCAGATGGTACTGCTATCGGCATGGGATGCTTCAGCACTGAAGAAATAGCCTGGCAAGTCCTCAAAACATTCCTTGGAAAAAGCGAACAAATGAACTTGATAGAGGCGAGTGTTGTTGCTTGGGATGTTGATGTCTTGGGTGAAGATGGGATGACGGTGTTATCTACGCTTGAAGGAAAAATTTGTCCCGTTTGTCAGCGCAGAACCTTCTGGGTTGATTTGGAACACCTCTCTGCATTATGCTACGGTTCAAGTTGTTCTGCTTGGATTGAACAAAGTACTGTTGATCCTGAGATTGTCGACTGTGGTTGGCCACCACTTCGCTTCCTAAAGCAAGTCAAAGATATCGAAGAAGCATACAATGAGCTTCGAACAATTGGTTCTGATGTTGCAGCATCAATGGAAGAAACAAATGACGTTATTACTCAACAAATGTTTGATTCAGGGTTGAATGAAATTCAATAATCACATTTGCTCAATCGGAGAGATTCCTAATCCTTCCAAACCAGTTCGTAGGAGTTGTCGGCCAAGTTCGCTCATTTCGTAAAAGAATCCATCAACAATGTTTTCTTTTAGCACTGGGCAATCTCGATAAAATCCATTGTAAGCATTTGCTAATTCAAGCATATGCAAGGCAAACCTGTGAGTTTTCTGATCCTCAACTGAACGTTCAAGAATATCGTTATGACAACACATAAGTCGCATCAATTCAACAAGTCCCGATGGCATCGATTCCTTTTCGGGAATGGAAACAGGTGTTTGTTCAAGACCTGAGGCTCTACGAGATATTGAGCAGGCTCTCGTGTGAGAATACATGATGAAAGGAGCTGAACCTGCTTCAAAGGCAAGTGCCTCTTCCCAACGGAATGTGAATCCTTTCTCTGGACTTACCTTGATGATGTTGAAACGAACTGCTGCAGTACCCACTGCTTCTGCAATTACCGCTATCTGTTCCTCATCATAGTCTGGACGTAGTTCCTTGACAACGACTGCTGCTTGCGCATGAGCCTCTTCGAGTAGATCATCCATGAAGACAACGTTCCCCTTTCTGGTGCTCATCTTCCCTTCTGGAAGTTTGATAAACGAATAGAAGAGGACCTCAGGCCGCTTAGTACCCAATTCTTCTAATGTCATTCCAACTTGTTTTGCCTGGAGTTTGTGATCTTCGCCGAGCACGTTGATAAGACGATGAGATTGACTCCACTTCCATTGATGGTATGCGATATCTCTTGTCGCATATAGGGAAGAACCATCCCCTCTTCTATAGAAGAATTCGGTCTTTCCTTTCAGCCCGCGAGCACCGAGATCCAAATACCCTGCTCCGTTATCGGCAGTTCCTGCAATATCCAACCCATCCAACGTTTCCATTAATTTGGAAACTGTTCCTTCGACAACAAATTTCGATTCTTTGGTAAATGTCGTAAAAGAGATTCCAAGACGCCCGAGGGTTTCGAGCATCCCATCAAGCACAGGGGAGTATGCATTTTCGAACGACAGGAGTACATCTTCATCGCCATGTTCACTCGCATGAACAAGCCTTCCTATTTCAGATTCGATCTCTGCTTTCTTGGCCTCATCAGACTCAGAACGCAAAATCTGAGCGGCTTGGTACCACCGTACTCTTTGATGATCTTCTTTGTGAAGCCATCTCTGTGAAGGTTTACTTCGGTCAGAGAGCAATGAATTGACTTCTTCTTCGGAAAGGTTTTCCAATGCCCAAGCTAAAACTCCAACTTGCTTCCCCATATCATCAACATAGTACTCGGCACGAACGTCATCACCATGAAGACGATGAAGTCGAACAAGGGTATCGCCGAGAATCGCATTTCGCGCCCTTCCTACGTGGAAAGGACCGTTTGGATTTGCTGAGGTATGTTCGATTAAAACTGACCGAGAAGCAGATTCGGAATTCTTTGTAGCATCACCTACACGAATAGCTCCTGAAAGAATCTGGCCAGCAAGCCACTCTGGATTTGCTTTGAAATTAAGGTAACCATTTACTGCACTAATTGATTCTAAACTTTCAATTTGAGGGAATTCATTGGCTATTGCATCAGCAATCTGTTGCGGTGCTTGACGTAGAATCGAAGCAAAAGCAAAACAAGGCAGAGTTAGATCACCTTGATCCGATTCTCTGCTTGGTTCCAAAGCCGATGCCCACATGCCATGCTCAATACCTTTTGAACCAAGTAATGTTTCCAGATGAGGTTCGATGATTTCACGTAACAACTTCATTTTGAAACCTCACATCATTGGATATCGGAGAATTGCTGCAAGTCCACCAAACCCAAGTGCGAGTTGTGACCCTTCTTCTGTGTCAATTGAGATAAATACGACTTCACTGTTTGACTTCGATGCTAAATCAGACAGGACATCAATCAAGGAAGAGCTGCTTAATTCCTTATGTGAGTCATTACTTGCTTCGCAAGTCGGGCAGATTGGCAGTTGCTCGGTCCGACCTACGGATGCAGTCCATATGTGGTCACAAGATCCGCATTGAATCTCAACAGAGTTCTTCCTCATACTTTCCGAGATAAGCAATGTATCCACCGCACCTTGTTGTAAGGCGTTGCGAATCATTACCTCACCATATGTCGCCTTAGGATGAGTTCTGACAAGTTCTGAAAGGAACCTATCCATCATTTGACGCTCTGCATCAAGTTCGATTTCACCCATCAATGCTCCAGCATTACCAACAAGTTCCCGAACGCCAGATTCGTTTGAATAACCGACATCAAAGGTGGTTTTTGCAATCCTCTTAGCAATCTCATGGTGGAAGTATTCATTTCGAACAACGAAATCCTTTGTTGCACCAGGCCCACCAATGATGATTGCTTGGATGTTCTCGAGATTTGGTAACCAATACGAGCAAGCGTGCTCAGTAGCACGTTTGAAGAAATTATGTGCAGCTTCTTCAATCAATCGCTCGAAACGTTGAGCTGATTGACCTCCTTGCCTGTGTTTGCCCATAATATTCGATACAAGGTGTTCTTGAACATGTATCCGTTTTCCAGAAGCAATACCATATGCAGCTTCTGCCCTATCGATCACAAACAGACCGTACGATCTTTTGTCAACTAGCATGTCTTCAAGTTGTGTTAATTCAAACACTGAGTCGCAGCGATACCTGAATGAAAGAAGTGATTGAGGGGGATCGTCGATAACCACAGTGGTTTGACGAGTCTTATTGTTGCCGACAATAATGGCTCCAGTAAAGAGGGCGATACCCCTTTCCCCTGCATTTTTGAATCTAGAAAGAGAGGAAATAGCCGACTCAATAGCACCTTGAACGTTCTTTCGTGTCCCTTTTGATTTGATATTAGCAGCCTGTCCGTGTTCATTTTGAAGCAATGAACGAGCGTCACTTATTTGACGATCTGGAGGAATTATGACGGTGACTAACTCTGTCCCATAGCCTTTCATTTCACGGAGGTCTTCCAAGGCTAATTTGAGACGAAGACGTCTTGTCGCCAATTCAGCATCATCCGACATACATCTTCCCTCTACCATTGGGGTCAAACCAAGGGTTTTCAACCCTCGCCTAAGTTTTGGATGGACAACGCCTATGAAGCGCCATGAATAGGCAAGAACATGGTTGCACCAATCATTGTCGCACTCGGCGGTTCGCTTCTCTATGGAGACCATGATGTGAAAACATGGCTCGGACAGTTACGCCAGACACTGGTTCATATCGAAGGCAATGGACGCAAAATTGGACTGGTTGTAGGGGGAGGAAAGCCTGCTAGAGATGGAATAAGCCTAGCAAAAGATGTTGTTAATGATCGATTCCGACTTGATGAGATTGGTATCGCTGCCACCCGATTAAACGCAACGATCCTTCAGAAGATGTTGCAAGAAATTGGCTGTAGCGTGGCTCCATCGATTCCTGAAACAACCTCTGAAGCTGCAACTATGTTTGATTCGTTCAACATCGTCATCATGGGAGGAACCAAACCGGGTCACACAACAGATGCGGTCAGCGTTGCCTTTGCACGTGATTCAGGCTCGGCACATGTCATTATCGCCACAAATGTATCTCATGTTTACACATCTGATCCACGTAAAGATGAATCTGCAACCGCTATAGAAGAGATGACTTTGGATGAGTTAAGTGCTATCACTGGAACTGAATCACTCAAGCCAGGACAAAGTGCAGCCGTTGATCCGATAGCCGTTCAATGGGCAAAGGATGCGCTATTGCGAATTGGAGTCCTAGATGGGCGAGATATCCGTCGACTTGAAGACGCATTGGAAGGTCGGCCATTTGAGGGAACGTTGGTTCGCCCGGAGTGATAAATATGGTTGATGCAGAAGCAGTCAGAAAAAAAGCCAAGAATATGCCAAAGCGTTCCAAAGCGCAAGCAATGACTCCTTCTCACAAACATTGTCGTATCTGTGGAATTGATATTCCTGGTAAATCCGAAGAAAGGGTTTGCAAAGTTGAAGAGTGTATTGAGCGTTATGAAAAGGATGAGAAGAACAAGGAACGCATGCGTAAATGGATGCTCGTCTTCTTCGGAATATTTGCATTCATCACTATGTTGCCAGTATTGTCAAGGATAATGTAAGTTCATTCATCCTTCCTATGCCAACCTTCTGGCAACTTCATTGGATCGACATGTTGCGCAGCTTTGACTCTTCGAACGATTTCTAAACGTAGTGCATCAAGCCCAACATCCTCTGTTGCACTCATTGTGGGACGACCTTCTTCATCATAGAGCAAGGGTAATTCTGGCGTCCCTTTGGAACCTGATTCTCTCCAAGCCTCTTCTTCTTGCTGGACAAGTCCCCAATCTTCTGGACGAGGTTTTAGAAGGTCTGCTTTTGATGTGACAACAAGCATATCGGTGCCTGGAAGCAAACGATCGACATCTTCGAGTAAATTCAACTGCTCTTCAAGTGGAGTCCCACATGCCTCACTGGTATCAAGTAGGAACAAAACCAGAGACCCGATGTTCTCTAGAGCGGCAATAGCCTGTTGTTCAATTGCATTTCTTCGGCTCATTGGCCTGTCAAGCAATCCTGGTGTATCGACCAATTGGTGAACCAATCGTCGATGAGTGAAATGCCCTACGTGAATTTGTTTTGTTGTGAAGGGATAGTGATTGACTTCCATATTTCCTGATGAAAGGGATGAAATGAAAGCGGACTTGCCAACGTTAGGTGCGCCACAAACAACAATGCAAGGAAGCAATGTTTCAATTTGAGGAAGTGCTTTGAGGGTTTCTCGCGCCTCATTGAGCCATTTCAAGGAAGGACCGACTCGCCCAAGAATGGACCCGATTCGCCCATAGGCTTCTCGACGAGCCTCATGCATCAATTCAATCTGAGCAGTTCGCACAATTTTCCGTGAATTTTGCGATGCAATGCGTTGAACTTGTGTACCTCCCCATTGGAGCATTGACAAATGATGCCGATAATCATCAGTGCCGACACACGCCTCGATCATTGCAAGGTCGAATTGTGGAGAATGATCCAAAGATGGCCAGGTTTGAACTGTTTCTCTAAACAAGGTATCAATGATATCAGCTGCTGTTTGAATCATACGAGTAAGTTGTTTTCTCGTACGAAAAACTCGATTGTAATCATCGACTCGGTCAGCAGCCTTGCGTGCCCGAGAAAATGCTTTGTCGAGGACCTCGTCCTCAAACAGCACAGTTGGCAGTTGGCGCCATGTAACCTTCATAGGTACCCCATGTCATCCGGAGCGACAACCCTTCATGAACCCATCACATCAAAAACACGATGATGTTGGAATTGCACATTGTTCATGTAGGGTCGGCTCTCAGAGTAAACCATGGCGAAGAAATCCTCACAACTCGAACTGCCAAAATGGGCCACAGGCCTCTGGAAAGAACTTGGCTCACCAGATTTAGATAGCATTCAAGGAATTCATAGCGGAGATCTGCTTGAACGACGAAACGGACTACGGAGAGATGACCTTGTTGAAATTCAAATTGATGCCAGAGCACTTCTTTCTGATGCTGAACCATGGATTCGTGGCCGATTAATATCATCTGGTAAATCAAGTCTTGAAATTCTCGACGAAGGTGGATTCCGCCGATTTGTCGCAAGAGACTCTATCGTTCAAATTGTACTCGTCGCCCACATGCGTCCTGCATACATCGATGATAAGGAACTCCTTGCTTACGAAAGAGAGGATATGAAACGTCGTTCAACACTTCATGAGAAGGTTGAGAAAGAAACGACAGGTAACGATGATGCTCATCTTTGGGGATGAACATATGGAGACCCCAGAGGGTTGGTCTACTGTAGAACAATGCCTCATGCGAGAATTTGAGTTTAAGAATTTCATTGAGTCGAAATCCTTTGTTGACAAAGTTAGTGTTTTGTGTGAAGAGAAAAATCATCATGCAGACATCCATTTTGGATGGGGATATGTTGTAATTGAACTCACAACGCATGATAAAAAAGCAATAACTGAACTTGATATTGATCTTGCAACCCTCATCAATTCAATTGGAGGTTGGATCAATGGCTGTTGATCCGAAGGGAAGAAAAGAACCAGGATATGAACGACATATGTTCATTTGCGGTCATGAACGATCTCCAGATTCAGCCAGACCGAGTTGTAAAAATCAAGGAAGTCTGGAACTGTTGCCCCGAATCAAGCAAGCACTTCGGGAAGAAGGTATTTCTTCAGTACGAGTTCAAAAGTCAGGATGCCTAGATTTTTGTGAAAATGGCATTAGTTGCGTCATATATCCCGAAGGTACATGGTATCAATTATCCAATGAAATGGATATCACATCGATAATAGAGAATTTGAAAAACGGAACAATTAGTCAAACTAATTTAATGAAACTCGAATAAAACCAATCAGAGTTTAACAGGTCGCGTAGCACCACATGCTTGACACTTCAACAGTGTGGTACGGTCTTGCTTGATGAAGACTGTATCAGGAGCATTGCATTGGCTGCACTTGATGTAAGTATTTACATACCCGACGATTGCTTTCTTGATTCGCTTAGGAGGAATTCGTCCTTTGAAGCGAGCCCGAGGGCCATCTCTTGACCCTGAGGTGCCCAGTTCATTGAGGATGTATTGGTAGACGTGATTGTCATCTCGATCCATCATACCAACAACTTCTGCGAAGTTTCGTAGAATCGTGTTTGAACCTTCAATCATAATTTGAGGTTCGGGAAGTCTCCATCGAGCTCTAGAGGAGATGTCCTCTGGAATGTTCTCACGCGCTCGGTTGAGAAGAGATTCATAGTCAAAGTCGCTCATGGTTCCTCCTGACAACCCTTTCTCTTCAAGGCTTTGGGTATAATATGGGCAAAGACTTCATGGAGGAGGTCTTACTGGAATAGGATGAGTACAATGGTCGCAAGTATTGAAGAGTTGAAAACAATTGCAACAAACCTTCGTAAAGATGGTTTGAATTCACAACAAATCGCTGATGAGTTGTCCTTATCTCAAGACACAATTGCATGGCTCCTTACTGGTACAAATACTGAACAACGTCCAACAGACGTTCGAATCGGGTGGCGTACAATTGGTGTACGACCAGCACGCATTACTGCTATTGGAAACATTATGGCCGATGTGGTAATCGAAGAATTTGATGAAGCCGAGATCGTTGTGGGCATCTCAATAAACGGAATCGCATTTGCTCATGAAGTCGCTCAGGCCCTTGATGTAGAAGTTGCAATTCACCGAAACGTCGACGGAGAGCCTGGTGCTGGTGCATTATCAAACAAATACGGGCAAGTCGGAGGTGGGAAAAAGGTTGTTATTATCGACGACGTGTTGTCAAGTGGTGTAACGATGAGTCAAACCATTTCCGCAATTCGAGCTGCTGGAGGAGAGGTTGTTCTTGCCCTTGTACTCGTGAACAAGACTGATCGAAATGAAATCGACAATGTACCTTTACGGGGACTCATTCGTGCTGTTCCTGTTTGATTGGAGATGAAAAGATGCATTGGTCCGATGTCGCAGCAAAGCGGCTTGCAGAACGTGGAAATAAGCATATTATTTCCACCGGAATTACACCAAGTGGAGAATTCCACATAGGGCATCTACGAGAAATTCTAACAGGCGATATGCTTACTCGAGCTGCTAAGAAAGCGGGACTTGATGTTGAATTCGTCTTTATTGTGGATAGCGCAGACCCATTACGGAAGGTGTACTCGTTCCTCGATGATGAGTATGAAATTTATATTGGACATCAGTTGAAACAAATCCCGCCACCCACGCCCGAGGGAAAGCCTGATCATGAACGATTCTTAAATGGGATCTCATATGCTGACCATTTTCTTGAACCGTTCAAGGAAGCCTTGGAACAGATCAATGTACGTCCAAGATTCATAGACAACTTTGAATCCTATTCATCGGGTAAATTTTCGGAAATGGCTCGTATTGCTTGCAATAAAGCAACTGAAATTAGAGAGATTATAGAGCGTGTTTCGGGACGAGAACTCTCTGAAGAATGGTTCCCTTGGAATCCAATTGATTCGACTGGTTCAATCGATGGGATTACAGTCACTGGTTGGAATGACCCCTTTGTGGAATGGATTGATTCGAATGGCCAAACTGGAAGAAGTGATGTTAGCAAAGGTGAAGGAAAGCTTCCTTGGCGTATTGATTGGCCTGCAAAATGGGCATGGATTGGCGTTACAATGGAACCGTTTGGTAAAGATCACGGAGCCGCTGGAGGTTCATATGATACAGGAAAAGAGATTGTTGAATTATTTGGAAAACAAGCACCTGTTGACCTAACCTATGAGTGGATTAGCCTTCGTGGACAAGGTGCAATGTCTTCCTCATCTGGCAACACCATCGGACCACTAGAAGCCCTATCGCTTGTGCCTCCAGAAATTTTACGATACCTCATAGCATCCACTAAACCAAACAAAGCAATTGAATTTGATACGGGAATGGGGCTCGTAACCTTGGCGGATGAATTCGAACGTACTTCATCAAGAGATTTCTCTATAGAACTGAATAATGAAGATTTAAGTCGCCGGAAAAGAGTTGCTGTAGAGGATGCTCAAATCGCAATAGAATTATCCAATGTCTCCGGATTAAATGAACCATCACATGTTACCTTCAGACACCTTGCACTTCTTGCTCAAACAAAATCCGATGATAACGAGATTTGGAAATCCATTGGGATTCAGGGTCAAGTATCTCCTTCGATGATTGATCGATTACAACGAATGCGAACTTGGATTTCATCAAGGCATTTCCCAGAAGAATTACGCATCACAATACTTGAAACTCCTGACCAAGAAGCGTTAGCACACTTAGGAGATGAGGAACATACAATACTTCCAAACATCATTGGACAATTTACTCATTGCGAATGGACAAGTTCTGATATTCAAGGAGCTATTTCTCAATCAGCGAAATCAATTGACATGTCACCTCGTGTCGCATATCGCACATTGTACCTCTGCATCATGGGAATTGAGAAAGGCCCACGTCTCCCAGCGATTCTCTCCGAACTCGACAGAGAAACAATTCTTTCACTCCTTAGGCAATGCCTTCGATGAAATACTCTAAGAACGTCGTATTTCGAAACGTTCGACCCTAAGAATTCAAAAGAGGTCGGACTCTCCTATTGAACATGGCAGGCGTCTATTGTCCGACATGCGAGGTCGGTGTAGAGGCTGCTGC
>DAKQ01000122.1 GCA_002496635.1 Euryarchaeota archaeon UBA82
TCTGACGGATTCCGTAACTTCTTGTTGAAGAACTACAGTGTTAGCCCAGAAGAAATGATGCTCGACAAAGCACAATTGCTCGGACTATCCGCTCCTGAAATGACAGTTCTCGTAGGAGGTCTACGTTCAATGGGAGTTAGTTCTGATGACCGTGGAATCTTTGGCGACAACGCCAATCTCTCCAATGAATTCTTCACCATACTCATGGACATGAATGTTCAATGGAAAGCTACTGGAAGCAACTCCTATGAAGCACACGACCGTTCAACAGGTGAATTGGTACGCCGAGCAACTCGATATGATCTCGTCTTTGGAAGCAACTCTCAACTTCGAGCTATTGCAGAAGTCTATGCTCAAGATGATAACAACGACAAGTTCGTCAATGATTTCATCGTAGCATGGAACAAAGTCATGAACGCAGATCGTTTTGACCTTGCTTGAACGACGAAACGGATATACGCCGGATATTCTTGGCCTCATTATGGTCAATATTGGAGACACCGCGCCCGCCTTCACCCTGAAGAACACACAAAAGTCTGACGTCAGTCTTGCTGACTACGCTGGAAAAACAGTCATTCTCGCATTCTATCCGGGTGCGTTCACCGGTGTTTGTGACAAAGAGATGTGTGCTTTCCAAGACAATCTCGACAAACTCAACATTTCTGATTCAATCGTTCTAGGAATAAGTGTCGATTCACCTTGGGCAAATGCTGAGTTCGCTCGAAAGTACAATCTTGAATTCACGCTCCTTTCCGATATTGATCGAGAAGTCGTGAAAGCATATGATGCAACATTTGTCGGCCTTGGTGGCATCGAAGGCTACGTTTGTGCTAACAGAGTTGTTATCGTTATCGATAAGAATGGTGTTGTTCAACATCGCTGGGTTGCTGAAAACCCTGGTGTTGAGCCGGACTATGATGCAGTCGTTGCTTTTGCAGCATCACTGTGAGCGACCAAACGTCACCTTTCCATTGCTGTAATTCTCTTGAAGATGATTCGCCCTCAGAAAGATTCTTTCATAGATTCGTCATCGTTCATGTCTTGCAACAACTTCCAGCAAATTCATTCTACCAATTCGCAAGATGCCTACTGGAGTTGTCAATAATGCTGCAACGAGGACAAAGCCAATAATTTGCAAGAAGACGGTTGAATCGATGATCACAGGAATATGGAAAGCCCATGTCGAGAAAGCGTTGGACATTCCCGCATAGTATGCGATACTTGCCAGAGCCCCAGCAATTCCACCAACCAATCCAATGAACGTATGTTCGACTGTAAGAATCACTGCTAATCGTGTGCGGCTTGCACCTAGAACTCTCAAGGTTGCAAGTTCTGAATCACGTTCACTCAGATTGATCAAGAGCGTGTTGAACAGAATTGCAATCGCCATGATTCCTCCGAGAACATATACAGCCTGCATTGCATTCTTTTGTTGGTCAATCATTTCATTGAATCCTTCGACTAGCGCTTCCTTTTCGACGATTGAAATCGTTGAGAATCGAACGTCTTCGATGTTCCCTTCATCAGAAAGAACAACCAATGCTCCATTTGCTTCAGCATCAACAATCTGTGAAAGGTCTGCACGATGGAAATGAATTGAACGAGTGAGCTCTCGAGCAATTCCTACAACCTTGAGATCATGCTCTTTACCTTCAAAATCGATGGTCAGAGTATCTCCAATAGAATAGGATTCAAGTTCAGCGGATCCCTCATCCAGGATGACTTCTGGTATGATTTGTCCTTGTACTGGAATCTTTCCGTCAATGAGATTAAATCGATGCATGGCATCATCATTTTCTGAAAGAACATCGTATCCTTTGAGTGTCAAGTCCTTATTTGAATCAAATAAGGTTGCTTGATTTGTCAGAGTAAGTTCGAACGAAAGGGCATCATCCTGTGCCCACTGAGTGATGTTGTCAATGCTTGAAGGATAGGCTGCAATTTGGTATTCCCAATTTTCTTGTTCGTCTACAGCTTCATTGAATGCGCCTGTAAAACCTGAGATGAACATCATCGTTCCGCCAAGAATCACCATTGCCAGAGAAAGGGCGAGAAGAGTAACCACAAGACGAGCCGGTTTTCTGAAGGTTGATCGAAGTCCCAAACCGATTCCTGGCGGGAGTTTAGATGTCAGTGAAGAGATGATTTTGTTTGGTGTGCGTTGTGTCCCTTGCCCTAGAATCTCCAAAGGTTGTAATTTGGCAGCTTTCCAGGCTGGGCGAATCCCAAAGAGGAAAATAATGCCGAGTGCAGAGAAACTAATCGTTAGAATGATGTCTGAGTAATGATGTGTTTCAACCACCGGAATCCCAAGGAAAGAGAAGTAGAAGGCTGTGAATGCTTCAGAACCAATTGACGATATTCCAAGTAAAACTCCGACAAGGACTCCAGGGATTCCGAGAACAAGCGGAATCAAAAGATAGCCAAACATGATGTCTTTTGTTGAGGCTCCAATTGTTCTTAGCACAGCAATTTCACGAGCCTGCGTTCGAATCAATCGGTCAAGAGATACGGCGATGACAAGTCCACTGATGAAAAGAAGAACACCCAAAATAAACGGTGTTGAATTTTCTATTCCCTCTTTATCCAACCGAAGAAGTTCTGCACTCAATTCACCACGATCCGCAACAGTTCCGTTGGTCTCTGCTTCTGTCATGAACGATGAGATTTCGTCTTTCAACACTTGAAGTTCTTCACCTTCATTTTCGTCGGTATCAGATAAATCGAATTGCGGTGTTCCTTTGAGGTCAATGCCTAGTGTGTTTCGAGCATCAAGAGTATTGCCCGAAATGTTAGTAAGATATCCTGCATCCAAATAACCAACAACGAAGGTTGAGGTTTGAGGCAATATTGAACCTGGTTCAGCATAAAAGAGTACGAGTGGACTGTTTGCAAATCCAACGACTTCAAGCGTTTGCGACCCGCCCTCCCCGACAATGATTTCAATGGAATCTCCTATCTTCATCTCGATGTCCTTATCTTGAGCGAAATGAGCATCGATGACAATTTCACCAACGCCCGGTTCAATCGATCCTTCGATAGCCCATATTGAATTGACAGAACCATTTTCAAGCCCATAGAATGTCGAAATGAGCCATTCTGGTTTGGCTGAATCAATCAATCTATTTGCTTGGCCTGAAAGGACAAGACTTGTCTCACAGGCTTCGTTTTCAAAGGATTCACATATCGCTGAGAGATTATCGCGTGTATCGATTTCATAGGTTGTTATGATCAAGTCTGAGAAGTTTGTTTCATCATAGAAATCATCGTACACTTTGTCCGCGTTACGAGAATGCTCAGAAAAGACAATCCCTGCATAAACTGATAGCGTGATGAGTAGTACAACTGTCAGCACTCGTAATTTTGTACGCATTAAACTGCGTGACAAACGACGAAGTAGCAGGGTGTTCACACAATCACTCCACGATTGATTTTGCAATATCCTTTATTTTCGAACTAATTTTCTTCACTCCGCCCACAGCTTCCTCAACAACCGATTCA
>DAKQ01000006.1 GCA_002496635.1 Euryarchaeota archaeon UBA82
AAATGTGGATTACAATGGGGCCTCAGCATCCAATGACACACGGTCTTTGGACACTTCGTGTGAAGGTCGATGGTGAAACAGTTGTCGATACTGAAGCCGAACTTGGCTACATTCATCGAGGTGTCGAAAAGATTGCAGAAGCACGTGACTTTACACAAGTTACGCCATATTGCGATCGTCTTTGCTATGTTAGTGCAATGACATGGGCGAATTCCTACATTTACGCGGCAGAAGACCTTCTCGAAGTTGATGTTCCAGAACGAGCCGAATACATTCGCCTCATCTCTGCAGAACTACAGAGACTTGCTTCTCACCTTATGTGGCTTGGAGCGTTTGGTCCAGATATTGGCAATCTCACACTCATGACATGGTGCATGAGGGACAGAGAAATGTTCCTCGATTTGTTGCAAGAACTTGGCGGTTCTCGAATGCACTACAACTATCCTCGAATCGGGGGAGTCAAGCGAGACCTCCCTGTTGGATTCGCTGATAGAACCCGTGCAAAGGTTAAGTTGTTCGAGCAGAGAATCAAAGAATACGAAATGATGCTCGATGAGTCAACCATCTGGCTCGTACGTCTCCAAGGTGTTGGCTATTCTCGAGCAGAAGACATGGTGAACTCTGGTGTTTCTGGACCGAACGTTCGTGCTGCTGGTGTAAACTACGACGTTCGTTGGGCTCATCCATACTCGGTCTACGACCAAGTCGATTGGGAGCCAGCCGTCGAGAAACCAACTTCTGTTAAGGGCGCAGATTGCTACGACCGATACCGTGTTCGAATGGAAGAAATGGTTCAGTCCTGCAAGATGGTTCTTGATGCACTGGACAAGATTCCAGGTGGCGCTAACACTCATTACAATACAGGAGATGAGATGATTATTACAAAGGCTCCAACTCGTGCCCCTGAAGGTGCAACTGGATTCAGTAATTACGAATGCACTCGTGGTGCTTCACAATTTTACATCCAAGGAGGCGGTGATGGCCGTGGAAAGAATCCTTATCGACTTTCAATCCGTTCTCCGATGTTCATTACGATTCCATATGTAGCGAAGACGATGATTGGCTACAAGGTTGCAGATATTCCTGCTATCATGGGAAGCTTTGACCCATGTATTGGAGAAACAGATCGTTGAGGTGATACTATGGATGACAAGTACGACCTGCGAAGTTTATTCCTTGGAGAGGATAGTCTCATTCACGATTTAGTTACCTCTGGACTTGAGGGGACGTTCCTTGAAGACAGTTCTTCGAATATTGCTTTCGGTCTTGGTACGTTTGCCGTCGTCAACATTGTGTTTTTGCTTCTGTTCTTCTCCCAATTCGCAATCCTATGGATTGAGAGAAAAGCGGTTGCTCGTATGAATGATCGTCGCGGTGCAACCACTGCACTTCGTTCCCTTTGGGTTGGAGAAAACGGTGTTACTGGTGGGGAATGGTGGAACATGCTTCCATTCGGCCTCGGACGTCCAGTCGGTGCTGTTAACAAATGGTTGAATAAGAAATTTGGAAACCGTTCAGAAGAATTTGAAACAGTCGATCGTGTCAACAATCGTTCATGGATGGGACTGAGTATCTTCCCAGGTTTCTTCCAAAACGTTGCTGATGGAATGAAATTCCTCATCAAAGAACACATGGTTCCGCGACGTGCTGACAAACTTATTTTCGAAGTCTCACCGTTCCTCATCGTTTCAACTACGCTTATCATCCTTGGAATGATCCCACTTTCAAGTGGCATCTATGCTACAAACCCTGACCTTTCTATTCTCTACATCATCGCTATCTTCGGGATTGCTCCAATAGGTGTTTTCTTCGCAGGTTGGGCTTCCAATAACAAGTACACACTCATCGGCGGTATTCGTTCAGCAGCACAACTGACTGCATACGAGATTCCATTGCTGTTGACACTACTTGCAGTTGCCATGTTGAGTGGTACGTTCAACATCATTGACAGCGTTCACTTCCAACATACTGCCGGTGCATGGAATCTCTTCTTGATGCCATTAGGTGCAGCATTGTTCCTTATCACAATGATTGCAGAAGTTGAGCGTGTTCCATTCGATATGCCAGAAGCAGAAGCTGAACTGGTTGAAGGATGGTGGACTGAATATGGCGGTATGCGATTTGGTATGCTGTTCATGGCAGAATACATCCGTACCTATGCTGCATGTTTCCTCTTTACTCACTTTTTCCTCGGTGGATGGCACCTTCCATTCCAAGGAACAATTGGTCAAATCCCGTACTTGGGAGATGCGTACCTGTTGATTCCTGGTGCACTGGTTGTTCTGATCAAGGCGTGGCTTGTCTTCCTCATCGTCTTCGTATGGGCAAGATTCTCTCTCGCACGTATCCGTACTGACCAAATCCTTGAATTCGGATGGAGAATGCTTCTTCCACTTGCTATCTTGCAAGTTGTCCTTTCAGCATTGTATCGATTGTACCTGTTCGATCTTGAAGGAATGGCAGACACCGTTGCTGGTGGAACTGCATGGGATGGTTTTGGAACCTTCCCATTCCTCATCCCTGCACTAACAACAATCCTTTGGTTGGCTATCTTTTTCCTATTGCTCAATGATACGGGTAAGAACGAACGCGAAGAACGTATGTATCACGTTCAGACAGTGCAGCCCGCGGGTACCCATATTCCTGGGCAGGACTGAGGTGATTGAATATGCCAACACACCCTCAAGCAAAACCGAACTTCCGAAATCTCTTCTGGTATCCGTTTAAGATTACTCTGATTACTGCCTTGAGAACATTCCCTCTCATGGGTAAATTGTTCCCAAAGAAATTGGGTATGGGCTACCACAATACAACCCACCCAGAATTTTTGGATGAAGCAAGTGCACAACGTGCAAAGAGTCGTTCACAATACAATGATATCTCCAATCAAGAGTTCGCTCCTGACCGAGTTACATCCGATCTCTTCCCAACACTTTGGAAACCTCAAACAGTTCAGTACCCATACGAGCGTCTTGAAGATATGGAGCCTTGGCTTTTCGTTCCTGGAAACTACAACGGTCGTATTGGTGTCATTTGGGAAACCTGTACTGCATGTAAGATGTGCGTTAACATCTGTCCAAACGACTGTCTTCACATGACAACAGAACTCCGTGTTGACGTTCTTGACAACGCAGAAGGTGAATACGATGGATACGGTGCTGAATTAGAAGTTGGTGGCTACGCTGCTAAGTTCCGTGAAGAAGTCGAAGAAGAACTCGAATCATTCGATCTCATTACTGCTCACACTGCACCTCCTGCAGAATGGCGCTTTGGACAAGTCTTGGATTTGAGTGGCGGTACTGCGACTGTTCGCTGGAATGACTCTGGCCAAGAAGAAATGATTGACCAATCTGAGTTACGTACTGCTGATAATCAAATCGTATCAGGTCGTATTGACATTGGACGATGTATGTTCTGTGGTCTTTGCATGGAAGCATGTGGCTTCACTTCATTCTTCATGACCAACGAATACGATGGAATGTCAGGATTCTCTCGACAAGACCTTTGGTTTGATGCAAGTAGAACTCGTGTTCTTCCTTCCGTTCATCAAGAAGCGGTCGATGGAGAACTTGCAAAGCGTGCTACAAAAGAGCGAGACAAGCGAGCAAAGGCCGCAGCTAAGGCTGCAAAGGCCGCAGAGGAAGGTGCTTGAGATGGATGTCGCCTCAGCAACCGAGACTGTGATTTTCTTCATATTCGCAACCATAACTATTCTCGGTGCATTGGGGCTCATTTACGCACAGCGAGTTGCTCACTCGATGCTTTCTCTGATTTTCTGTTTCATGGCAATTTCAGGAATCTTCATCCTTATGGGTGCTGAATTCCTTGCAGCAATTCAAATTCTCGTTTATCTAGCGAGTGTAGGGTTGGTGGTTCTCTTCGGTATTATGCTGACTCGACGCCAAATACAGGAGGAGGATTTCGAATGAGACTAATGTCAACACTAACTCGAGTTGGACTGATTCTTCTTGCTGGTGCAATGATTACAGTCTTGGGAACTTCCACAGTTTGGGATTCTGAACCTTCGAAAGAGATTACAACAAATGATCTTGCGAACTCAATGCTCGATGATTGGGCACTCCCTCTCTTGGTCTTAGGTATCCTCATGGCAATGGCCATGATGGGTGCTGCTTACCTCGTTCGTGATGAACGCCGTGAAAATCTTGAGTGGGAACAGAGAGGTGAAGACGTATGATTGATCCAGCATGGGTAAGCGTACTTTCCGCTTTGTTGTTCACGATTGGACTATGGGGCGCTTTCACTCGTAAGAACGCCATCGTCGTTCTGATGTGTCTTGAATTGATACTTAACGCAGCCAACCTGCAATTCGTTGCAGCGGCCATTCAGCATGGAGATGCTAATGGATGGGTTTACGCCATCTTCGCAATCGCTATTGCAGCCTCTGAGGTTGCAATTGGTCTTGCAATCTTCCTTGCAATGTATGGTCAACACGAATCCATCTCTCTTGACGATGTCAACTTATTGAAGCACTGAGGCGATCTTATGGGAACAACAACAGATATGCCAGAAATCACTTCTTCCTTTACGGAATATGCTATCTTCATCGTTCTTTTACCGATGCTTGCATTCCCAGTCATTCTCTTCCTTGGACGATTGTTCAATGGGAACGAAACCTGGGTCAAGTCCGCAAAGGAAGGTGGACTCATCGCTCTACCAATTATGGTTGCAAGTTTCATTCTTTCATTGATTCTTATTGTCGAATTTATCGGAAGTGGAACAGGATCATACTACATTGGTGATTGGCTCAATTTCGGATGGATTGGCGCTGATGGAATGACCATCGAGGAGCAGGTCTTCGGAGTCGGAATATACATCGATCACGTCACAGTGATGCTCCTCTTCGTAGCATCCTTCCTCTGTATGCTCATCAACATCTTCAGTATTGGATACATGAATACAGATCCAGTAAACGATAACAGAAATCATCGTTTCTATGCAGAATTCGTTCT
>DAKQ01000162.1 GCA_002496635.1 Euryarchaeota archaeon UBA82
GCAGTTGACATTGTAGCAGCAAAGATCGAGGCTAGAATCATACCAACACCCAGAGCAGGCATTGTGTCCATAGCTAACATTGGGAGCCCAAGTTCAGGATCAAAATCCGCAGAATCGAATAAAACACGACTTGCCAATCCGATAAAAGTAATCATAATTATGAACGGAGTTTGCCAAACGAAGAACCAAACCATGGCTTGCTTTCGATCACTGTCAGAATCAAGCGTCATAATTCGAGAAACAACTTGCGGTTGTCCCGCAACAGCCAACCCTCCGAGGAAGAAGGCAAAGGCCCACATCGAGATGCCAAACATGAGGCCAGGAGGCATGATATTGACGAGTGCAGGGTCTTGCGATTTTAATTCAGAATTGAGTCCACCAAAGCCACCGACTTCTCCCAACGCAATCCAACAAAGAATGAGAGAACCAACAATCATGACACATGATTGAACAGCATCGGTCCAAATCGAAGCACGAATGCCACCTGCGTAACAATAAGCGACGACGAGAACAAAACCAATCAATATGCCAATGAGCTCATCCCATCCCAGCATCACAAGTAGCGCTTTCCCACCGGATGTGAGTTGGGCAGCCGCATAGATGCTTAGGAATAATACTGAAAGTATTGCAGCAAGTTTTGCTTCTGGCGCACCGGCCTTTTCAGCAACAAGAGATGAAAGAGATCGAACATTTCGTTCTCGCCCTTCTTGTTGAATGAATTTGTATAGCCACGCCCACGCAACTAATTGCCCTGCCATTGATGCAACAGCCATCCAGAGTACATTGTATCCCATCATGTAGGTAAATCCAACAGCACCAATGAACATGTAGCCTGAATTCCAAGTACTGACAGCAGATAGTGCTGCTAAAGCAGGATGCATCCCTCTCCCCGCAACCAAGTAGTCGTCAGTAGTGTCCTTTTTCACACGCATACTGGCTAGACCGACTCCTGCAAATAGTCCCAAGAAAAACAAAAACGAAATGAGAATTCCAATTTCACCGCTCATATGAATCACTTCCATCGATTTACTGCTTCACGCTCAATCTCGGATAAGTTGGCTAGTAGGACCATACAATTCAATCTCCCGCTACTTTTGGTACCAAGATTCTCAATTGTTGTGGTTTGGAGGCGTTGCTCATCGGTTCCTAAATCACTACAGAGCACGACTTCAAGTGAGTTGATTTCACCAACTATTTCGGTTTGTTCTGGAGTGAGCTCCATTTCCTTGTACTTAGCGACCATCTTTGCGATACTTTCAGCAGCATCAGAAGATTGCATTGGCAACTGGTCACCCGTACCTGCTCCACTCGGATCAAGGTCGAAGAGAACGAGTGTGTGCAATTTCTGTGAATAATTTTGCACCATCACCTCGAGGGGCGATGTCGCGATCCAGTTTCCATAAGGATAGGTGAGGGTTGTTGAGCGACCAAATTTGTAATTTGAAACACCAGTTGCTCCTGGGACGAGTGTTGTAATCGAAATTCCGTGAACGACACGAACGGGAATGCCAGCACTTTCTGCTCGAAGTTGAAGATCGATATGCGTGGTTGCCTGCATAGGATCTCCAACGACGAGAACCGCAACATATTGGGTTCTTGCCATTTCAAGCAAGTCTTCTGGCTGTTCAATCGTTGGACGCATCACACGCTGAATCGAACCTATTTCAGATTCCAATTCAAGTAAAGCCTCTTCTGACCAGAGTGCTGTATAGGCTTCATAGAGACGCACGTCTGCCTTGCGAGCCAGTTCAACAGCCTCAAGAGTCATCGATGAAACCTTACCGGGACCGATTCCTATCAGCGCCAAACCTGATTTTTTGTCATCTGCCATCCTCAAACCTCATACTTGCGACAGGTTAGCGAAGAACATGCGTCATTTGAGGGTGCCGAGTGCTAAAACGGCATTTTGGGTCGAACGATGCAAGGAAAACAGTTGGTATGAAATCGGTTCTGGTGTCCTCTCTCTTGGCGAGGAACGCGGCATACCTCTCAACGATTCAGCTCCGCAGGACGGAGATGTTGTTTGGGACGGATTCATCATCACCGAAGAGATCGGTACCTCGAAAAAAACACAGCATTGGACGGAACATCTCCTCCCAAGTCTCCTCGATTCCAACACAAACAAATTCCCACAATCCTATGAAATACAAGGCGATGTTCTTCTAATCAAGATTCCAGAAGAGCTTGAAAATATCGAGAGTGAACTCGCTCAAGCGATGCTCAAACAATATCCGAATGTACGTATTATCTGCCATGATGAAGGCGTTGATGGTGAATTTAGAATTCGTAATTTACGAGTTCTTGAATCAAGAGATGGTTCAACGACAACACAAACACGAATCAAAGAGCATGGATTTTTTATTCACGTAGATCCCTCTAAAACATATTTTTCTGGACGCTTGAGTGAGCAACGAAAGATGACATACAAAGCGATTTTGAAGTTCAGAGAAAGATTTCAACGCCCATTAACTGTGTTTGATCCATATGCTGGAGTTGGGCCTTCAATGGCGTATTTGTATACGGACTCAGATTTGACTGAATGCGTGTATGTTAACGATATGAATCCAGAAACTCGAGATTTGTTGGAAACGAATATGAATGCATTTGACAAAAAACGGGATGCAAATGGAACGTATGTTGTTGGAACAATGGATGCAAGATCATTGGTATCGTCACTACCAGAAACCCGGGGCATGGCAGATGTTCTCTTGGTAAATTTACCACATGATGGGATCAAACATTTGCCAGAACTTCTTCCACTTCTATCAAATGGACAAGTATTGCTATGTGGTTGGTCAATTATCGAAAAGAGTGAAACAGAAGCGTTCATGAATGCGCTCAAAGCGATACTTCATGCGGGTAATCGTAAGATTGAATCAGATAAATTAGACATAGTGAAGGGATTTTCAGCGACAAAATCAATGGTGCGCTATGAATGCATATTATCCAGCAACACCAATCGCTGAATTGATGAACAGGCAATGATTGGAGTGTTCATGCGCAACGTCGTCCAATGCCAATGTGGTGCAAGTATTGACATCGCTGGAATCACTCCTCGTAAGGATGGAATTAAGGTCTGGTGCCGCGTTTGTGGCACGGTAACAACGCATCATCGCGAAGAGTAGGCGCCCACTCCGGGAATTGAACCCGGGTCGCAGGAATGACAATCCTGCATGATAACCTCTACACCAAGCGGGCGGTATCAGTCTGCCGTAACGGAACCGCTATTTAAGCCGCGAGGTATGGCGTAGTCAGGGACGACCATGGCCGGCAAGAAAACATCTGCAGAACAAGCACGGGAAGAGGCTGAAGAGGCAACACTCGGTTCGATGCTCGATGGGGCATTCGGAGCAATGGATGGAATCGAAGGTCCATCGGAACCAGAACCAGAACCAATTGCAGAAGAAACATCGGAAGACCCTGTAGAAGCTCCCGGCCCAACAGGCCCTCCGAGCGGCCCACCAAGTGGCCCTCCCT
>DAKQ01000089.1 GCA_002496635.1 Euryarchaeota archaeon UBA82
TGCCGTAGAGACTTGACGATTAAAGCTGATTCGAGACATTCCTCTGTGCATAGCAAAGCATCAACTCCGATATCCAATGCAAAACCTGCACCTTGCGCCTCGATCGGTTGAGTGATTTGAGCAGCAACCTTTGTCGGAGTCGATTCGGTTGCAGCGAGGATGTTCTCAATTGGAATCATGGACCAATCTTCGAATGTGAGAAGAATCCATTCGACGCTTCCTGCAAGACTTCTAGCCTTCATTTGAGCCGCTTCAGAATCAATATGCACGTGACCGCCAATAATCACTCCGTTCCTGTACAATACACCCTCATTTGACCATATATCATGTCCTTCATGTTCGGAAAAGGATGCATTAATACCCTCATGCTCCGTATTTCCAGGAGCATCGAGCCAAACTTCCATGAATCTCCCTCACAGTTTCACAGCTTTCATTGCATCTTCAGCAGATGCTCCTTCATGGACGATCATCACCAGTGCCCTCGCAACTGATTCTGGTGATCTATGAGCAAAGACTTGGCGGCCCATACAAACACCCGCAGCTCCGTTTTGCATGGCTCTCTCGACCATAATTAACATCTCTCGAGTGTTCGTTTTTGCTCCCCCTGCAACGAGCAAAGGAATAGGTGCTGCTGAAGTGACTTGAGAGAAAGAAGCATCATCTCCGGTCCATGTTGTCTTGCCAACATCACAGCCGATTTCGAAAGCGACTCGCGCAGCATGTGCAACACCCTTTGTGACATCGCCCTCAACAATACTGAGATTTGGGCCACGAGCATAGACCATACCAAGAACTGGTAATCCAAGATGGTGACATTGGGAGGTTAGTTCGCCCATCGCCTCCAACATTGTTGCTTCTCCTTCGGAACCAATATTGACTTGGGCTGATGCTGCTAGACCTCCTCTTGACTCAACTTCTGAGGCTTGTCCGACAGATACTTTCCGAGAGGCATCGGATCCACCATGCCGGGTCGATGCAGAGAAGTGGATTACCATGTTCGTGTTGCTATCTTTGCATAGATGATGGTAATGGCTTACTACGCCTTTTTGAGCGACTATTGCATCAACTCCGGCAGCAACCAACTGGCGAATGAGATCTTCTGTGTCTTCCAATCCTTGAGTTGGATAATCCGACATCCCATGATCGATAGGAATCCATACTCCTCGTCCGTTTGGAAGGAGTTGTTCAAGCCGTTCGGACTTGTTCATGGCATGACGAGATGCTTGATACATTCAATGCTTTGCATACACTCAGTCGTCAAATCAAGTAAGCAAATGATAAAAGACACAGTATGCTTTCGGGTAATCATGGACACAGGCTCCATTCTTGTTTTGAGCATCCTTGGAGGGGGCTTTATGGTCGGTGTTTGGTTCATTTTGATTCGTCGTGATGCGGCTCTTGAAGTGCGTCAGGGGATGGTGGCCGATGGTCTAAGAGCCCCAGTTCAAGGATCGAGTTTCTCAAGTGCTCGCTCTGAATTTGAGCGAAAACTCATAATGATAGAATCTGAGCGTCGCCGGCGCAATCTTTCCGGTGGAAGCATCTCATTGATTCAACAAGAACAACAGCCAATAGAACCAGTCCAGGAGGAAGAACCTCCTGTTGAAGTGGAAGAGGTCGTTGAGGAGGAAGATAATGAAGAATCTGAAGATGACATGCTCGAACGACGCCGTCTTCGAGATGAAGAATGGGCTCGTCGTGAAGAAGAAGAAGAGCGTCGCCGCCTCGAAGAGGAAGACGCCGCACTTGCTGAACAGCAGGAGCGCCTCAAGAAAGAGCAAGAAGAGCAGGCAGAGAAGGACCGCCTCGAAGCTGAGAAAGCCGCCGAAGAGGCACGTTTGGCCGCCGAACGAGATGCAGCAGCACAGGCCGAACGCGACGCAGAAGAAGCCGCACGACAAGCAGAACTCGCTGCAGCAGAAGAACAACGCCTTGCAGAAATTCGTGCTGCACAAGAAAAGGAAGCACTTGAACGACGAAAGGCAGCCTCACGTGCACTTGATGAACTTCGAGCACGTCTCGAGCGTGAAGGTGCTCGTTCATCCGATGTTCAAGTTTCATTGATGTGGAACAATTACAATGATCTTGATCTACACGTTGTTTGCCCGTCCGGTGAAAGAATTCACGGCGGTAACCGAAAGTCGGCTTGTGGCGGTGAACTCGATGTTGATGCCAACGTTCGACCAGACTCTCGTAAACCAGTCGAAAACGTTGTTTGGCCAGAGGGAGAAGCACCGGCAGGAACATACCAAGTATTTGCTCACTATTACAAGAAGCACAAGAAGCGACGCTCCAAGGATCCAACAAAGTTCCAAGTTATTGCAAACGCATATGGAGATTTGATGGAGTACAGTGGTGAACTTTCCTTTGGAGAAGAAATACAACTCGTCTGTACATTCGAAGTTCCTACAATGGAAGAGCGAGAGCGAATCAAGCGAGATTTAGAGGAACAAATCCGACGCTCTGAAAGTGGTGAGGTTTCTGCTGACCAAATCCTTGCTGACGAGGCAACACCAAAGCAAGTTGAGTTTGGTGAACTTGTTGACGAGATCGAAAGTGAAATTGCAGATCAACCAGAGGACGATGGCTCTGGTGTTCCTCCAGCACCTGACTTAGATTGAGGCATTCAGGAAAGGATGTCATCAAGACGGTCGTTCTTGAGAGCATTACGGACGCTTCGTGCAATGCGTCGTCCAGTAGACATTCGAGTTTCATTGATATCGGAATAAGGGGAACCTCCAACGAATGGATTGGAGCCAGCAACGATTCGAGCACTGATTTCAAACACTTTGAATTCCAAAGAGTCGGTAACGATGGTTTCCAAACAGAACGGTCCAATCATTCCACGAGATTCATCCTCTAATTCAAAGGATGCTGCGACTGTTCCTTCAGCCATCTCAAAGGCCCGAGGGAGTAATGATTCACGAATAACAACCGGTTGATTTCCTGTTACAACGAAGGATGGTTCCATACCAGCTTCACGCAAATCTCGAAGGGAACCGAGCTTGTAGAATTCGTCAACATTGGCTTCATCTCTTCGGTCCATGGAAAGAAGTTCAAGACGTCCAAGATTCTTACCCGCGTATTTACCACGACCCTGAACTTGATAGCCATCGGTTGCGAGTGGATCGAAGAAGAAGTGTATGTAGTATCGGCAACCAAGAACATATTCTTGGATGGTAAATTCTTCTTCAATGTCGACATTTCGTCGGAAATCACGATAATCTCGAGCGATGAAATAGCCACGACCACCCTTGGCACCTGCGTATTTGACAATAACAGGTCCGTTGATATCGTGGGGGTCATCTATGACCTTAGGCATCGAACAACCTCCTTGCTCAAGCCATTGTCTCTGCCTTTCTCTACTACTTTCCCAGTGTAGAATTCCACGGTTTCCAAAAGTTGGAACTTGTAGATTTTTGAAATTCCCACTACCAAGGTATTCAACCAGTGAACCATGAGGTATAATGATCACATTGTTCTCTCTAAACCACTCTGCGTGACCCATCATTTCTTGATAGTTGTCTAGCATTAACCATTCATCAGGGTCTGCTCCAGGGAATGCTGAATAGAATCTACGTCTATTTTCGCCGACTGCAATTCCTAGGGTTCTGAAACCTTCTTGTCGAGCTCCATGAAGGATTTGTAGAGATGAATGAGATGCGACAACACCGATAGTGATGCTATCAGGGTCATAGGATTCGAGCCAATTTCGTAACTGTCCTATGTCTACGCCCATGTCGACGGCTTCTGTGTCTTACTAATATCCATTACGCAAATAGAGTACTTTTTGCTCAAAAAATTCCATGAAAAATCGACATCGGAGCACCCAAATTCATCCGTCAAGGTTTCAAGCCCTGCCTTCTCTGCATTGAATATGAGCGGGAAGACTCCCAACAGTCGGATGACCTATGGAAACTATCTACAATTGGATGAGTTACTGTCTTTGCAATCCGGGCCTGACGGCCATACGCCAGCTCCTTCAAATCATGAAATGCATTTTATCGTGACTCACCAGGCTTTCGAGTTGTGGTTCAAGCAGATAAATAGAGAACTGGAAGATGTTTTGGTTCTGATGAATGTTGCTGAGGTCGACGAGAAGCATATACCTGTAATTGTAAGCCACCTAGAACGTTGTTCGGAAATATTCCGCTTACTGGCTTCACAATGGAAGGTTATGGAAACGCTTGCTCCTCAAGACTTCTTGGCATTTAGAGATCGTCTTGGCACATCATCTGGGTTCGAGAGTTGGCAAATGAGGACTTTAGAGATGCTTCTCGGACTTGAATCAGAGCAAAGAATTGGAGGAATGGACCCTATGGTGCACAACAGAAAGCTACATTCTGAAGGCAAATTAAGTGATTCTGTAATGCAAGAAATGAATCGTATTGACGAACTTCCTTCTTTGAATGAAGTCTTGCAAAGATGGCTTTCTAGAACGCCTGTCAATGGAGTGTCTGGGGATTCAAAAGTGATGCATGATTTCGTAGAGGGGCACCTCGATTCAATGAAGAAGCACGGCGAGTCAGTAATTGCTCACATGGTTAAAATCGGGCATGGTTCAGAAGAAACTGTTCGTCCAAGAATCGAATCTGGGGTCGAAGGTGCGAGAAACTTCTTGTTACCTGATGGAGAAGTATCAGCAGCTAGGGCTGGGTTGCTATTCATTGAATCCTACCGTGAATTGCCTCTACTTTCTTGGCCAAGGAGACTAATAGATACGATAGTGGATTTGGAAGAATCTATGCTTCTATTCCGCTCTCACCATGCCAGAATGGTTGAGAGAATGATTGGGCGAAGAATGGGTACTGGTGGATCTAGCGGTGTTGATTACCTAGATATGACACTGAAATATAGAATATTCACAGACTTATGGGCAGTTAGAACAATGCTGGTTAAGCGAGAAGTCCTATCAAATCCAGAGAATCCTGAATTTTATGGATATGCTTCAGAAAACTGAATCATTCATCGTGTGGGTCAGTGTCGATTGGAATAAGTTCGTTATCGTATTCGTACATCGCAATTTTTAGCGGGTCTAGGACGAATCTAACGGAAGCTTCTTCCATTCCATATAGAGATACTAATTCTTCCTTAAACGCTTCACGTAGCACATCTTCAGGTGCGTTAAGCGGCGCACCCATTCCAATTTGAAGAGCACGTGCTCCGATAATTCTAGCGCGTTCAAAGCGGGTGTGGGGATTCTTTGGCTTGACCATAATGACACCTCATGCACAGTTCGTGCGAAGTTTGCGACCATCGTCCTGTTCTTGAACCCT
>DAKQ01000018.1 GCA_002496635.1 Euryarchaeota archaeon UBA82
ATCATCGAATTACAGATTCTTGATGCCTGGGTTAATGAAAGCATATTGATGGATTCAGATGTTTTCCCAGAAAATGGACTTCCAGACCAATGGTCTCGGACTTTTGATGAAAATGGCATTAATATCGCAATCCCAGGGGCTTTGCTGTACTTTGATTCGAGTGGGACAAGAGATGGCGATCAGAAGTTTGAAGGCAAATATGTCCCTCTAGAGCAAGAATCTCCCGATTGGAACGGCTTATTGGAGTACACATGGGATTTCGGGGATGCAACGCCTATTGTTCATGATCCGATGCCGTGGCACGCATATGAAATGGCTGGACTTTACACTGTAAAGCTAACTGTAAGGGATGCGTTTGGAACTGGTGATGTAACTCGTGCTGAATTCCAAGTTCATGTTGATTCGCCTCCTGTGATTGGAGAAATTGATGTTCCTGATGAAATCTACGAAGATTATTCTACAGCGGTTGCCGTCAACGTGACGGATTCAGAATCACTTGCTGACCTCGTCTTCTATAGAGACTTAGATGTTCTTGATGGTTCCAATTCCGATCGTGATGAAACAATCAGTAACGACTTGGTGATTGAATGGGAAGAAGATATTTCTTTTGACAAGAACGAAGATGGAGATCCCGGAAATGATTGGGATGTTTCAACCAATTCTTTGGCTACACTCACGACGATGAGTTGGGACGCTCCGGGAGATGTCACAGTAAAGGTACGTATTTGTGATGGAATGGAGGTTTGCGTTGAAGCACAACAAGAGTTTACTGTGTTGCCTGAACAAGACGCTGATCCTTCATTATCGGACTTTAGTTGGGACGAATGGAAATCATGGATGACCGAAGCCGGCGGAGATGCCTTAGGATTCATTGCTTTGATTATCGCTGCACTGATTCTTGGTTGGCTTGTAATGCGTCAACCAAATGAACTTGAAGAAGAGGCAAAACAGAGTGCAGAAACATATGAAGTTGAACATGCTGATGACGGAGGATTGCTTGGTATGGATCATCATACTCCACCACCTGCTCCAAAGATATTGTCGAAGCAAGAAAGAAAGAGCGATGAAAGCGGATATATTCGTCCATTACGTCGACGTGAGTAAACGAATACCTCATGAACCGAACGAACTATCATCTACTAAGGGAGTCACAATGCATCAACGAAAAGCAGCATTTTTGCTGATTGTATTCTTTGCGCCATTCCTTAGCGGTATGCATGGAGTTGAGCCTATCGGGTCTGCTTCTGCTGCTATCGATGATTGCGGCGGAAAACTTTCTCCAATAGTTTGGAATGAAACAATCTCTCGTCATGCAGAAGTGCCTTTCTACAATTCATGGGATTGGTATGGTTTTGAGGATGATGATCGGAAAGGTGGGAAGAAAGGCAGGTCTATGGCTCAAGAACCTGCCTCTGGAGAGGATTCCTCAGGCGCTCCCGAAGAACCTTACATGTACATGAATTATCATTCCGATACAGCCCTTGAAAAATTCGAGTCCAATATTGCTACAACTATCAAGGTTGGTAACGACAGTGTTGGTGCAATTCGAGTCAATCTTTCAAGCACTCACAGGACTACTATTTGTGTAGAAATCCAGGGTTTGGTTGGCGATCAAATCGTACCAGCAGAAGCGGACGTGTATCTCATGACAACGAATAATTATGATTCATATCAAGGATCTTATCAAAGAATGCACAGTAACGATTTTGAAAAATGGTTCCGCCAAGAAAGTTCAAGCCCGGATGAATTTGTTGCAGAATCCTCTCCTGAATGGGCGGCATTTGAATGGACAGGATGGAAAACCTATCGAGATGTATATGCTTATGAATCAACTGATTCAGTAGTCATGACCGTCTCATTAGATGGCCCAGAGGTATACAGTTCTCTTTTCTCAGGTACGGTCTATGAAGAGTTCTTTATTGTCATTGATACATGGGATAATTCTCGACGAGGCGATGCGCAAGTGCAAAACAAAGTCGTTGTTGCAGACATTTCAATTTCGACAGTCGAACGATCGATTATTCTACCAAACTGGACAGTCTCTCTGGCTTTCTTAGTCTTCTTCATGTCAATCATCATGGCACCACTTATCGTAAACAAGCGATACATGAATGCTGGGCTCGAGCAGAACCTTACCGAAGAGCAACAATTGATGCCTTCTCTGCAACAGAATTCCAAGTGAATTCACTCAGTATTCAAGGAGTGTCCATGCATCTCTAAGGTCTCGTACATTGATGAGCCCTTTGTCGCTGATACGATGTTCAATCGAAAGCGTTGCATAGACCATTGAGACTCCTAATACTGGTGCGTGGATTCGTGCCCAATCGCCGCCACTATTGACTGCCATGAGGCTGTATTCATGCCCTTCTCCTTTCAAATCGATTGCTGCATCGACAATTTGTAAGGCATCAAGGTGAGAATGAGCTGTAGAGCAAAACTTGACCAGATCTGCACCTTCGCTCTTTTCTCTGACAAATGTGGCTATGTCTTCGGAGTTAGGTGTTCCATTAATGTCGTGGGATGAATGAATGATTTTGCATCCTGCTTTCTTCGCATCTTCACTCAAAGCCTTGAATTCAGTTTTATCAATCGAAGTTTCAATATCAATCCAACTAACTTTTGATGCTATTGCTAATTTGAGGATCTCAATTCTCTCTTCTTCAGTACCTGGGAAGTAACCTCCCTCTCGAGGGGGGCGGTTTGTGAAAATTACAGGAATTCCAATCGATTCTTTCAGTTTCTGGATGGAAGCATCAGCATCTATGGAGGTTACATCGTTTATTGGCCATTCTGATTCAGGTGCCATGATCGACTTTGTTTCGCCATCTTCTTGCTCAACTTCAACTGGTTCTGGTTTAGAGAGGTAGAGTCTATCGAAACGAATTTCGACGATGTCTGCACCTGCAGTAGAGGCTCGTGCGGCTTCGTCAACCATTGCTTTAACGGTCGTGGAGTCGAGTGCAACGCAAATTG
>DAKQ01000120.1 GCA_002496635.1 Euryarchaeota archaeon UBA82
CAGGCGTTAATTGGTGCAAACATGATGTACGATCATCCTTGGGTTTGGTCACTTGTCTCCGTTCTTGCTTTCAATGCTATTTCTCTCTACGTTCTTTCTGTTCGTGTATCTTCAATGGAGGTGACTCGTGAATGATACCTGATGTAAGTCAGACAGGCGAAGCTGTAGAACAACAATGGGTGCCTCAACCCAAAGCTCCTGTTGTCATGCTCAACAATGTTGGAAAAACATATGGTCGGTACCAAGCACTTGCAGGAGTTTCTCTTGCATTGACTGGAGGCGTTACTGGAATCTTGGGATTGAATGGTGCAGGGAAATCTACTTTGTTCAAACTTCTAATGGGTAAACTCCAAGCATCTCAAGGTGAAGTGAGATTATTTGGAACGAATCCATGGAAAAATCCTGCGCCGTATGCTCGGGTAGGATATGTACCTGAAAATGAGAATCTTCATGATTGGATGACTGCTTTTGATTTTGTAACGACGTTTGCCCGTCTACATGGTCTTACTCGTGATGAAGCGAAATTAGAGGCTGAACGAGTTTTAGAGTTTGTTGGATTAACGGATGTCATGCACAAGAAGATTGGACGCTATTCCAAAGGTATGCGTCAGCGGGCTAAAATCGCCCATGCATTGGTGAATGATCCAGATTTGATTATCTTAGATGAACCTCTACAAGGTTGCGACCCACTGGCTCGAACTACCATCATGAATGTCATCCGAGAACTCGGACGGATGGGACGCACAGTTTTACTAAGCAGTCATATTCTTTCTGAGATAGAACGTATCACTGAACAGATGGTGATTCTACACCAAGGACGATTACTTGCTATTGGAAACGTTCATGCTATTCGTGAGCAATTAGACAATATTCCGCATACCATTGAAATTAACTGCGGGGATGCCAAAGCACTCGCTCGAGATGTATTAAATCTCGATTCAGTCTATGGATTACAATTCCCAACTCCGACGAAATTACGAATTTTTACACATCATCTTGGAGAATTTCATAAGCACTTGCCGAAGGTTGTTGTCGATAATGGTCATGAAGTAACGGTCATTAACAATCCAGACGATGATTTACAAACAATTCTTGGATATCTTACGGGAGGTTCTCGCTGATGGCTAAGGAGCGCGGTGAAACCATTTGGACTGCTCTCGACCGAAAGGCGACAGCTATTGCAGAATTCACAATGCGTCAATATAGGACGCGTATTTCAACGTGGGTTGTTCTCGGTGTAGGGTTCCTTTCTATATCGGTTATTTTGCTGTTCTACATCGATGCGATGAATACAGAAATTGAAGCGATCGACAATGATGGTGACTCTTTTGATACAGATGGTGATGGTTACGTTGATGGTCAAGAATTCAAATTGGGAACCGATATGTTTGACGAATTTTCTCACCCCGGATTATTAGATCCACCTGTCGAGCCTGAACCTGCTTCAATGTATGTCAATGAGGATGACTATGATTGGGATTACTCGGACGCTCGTAGCGATTCTGTTGGCTTTGACGATGATGGAGATTGTCGTGAAAGTCAATTACTTGAAAGTCAAAAAGATACCAATAACGATGGCAAACCATGCAACATCCTCCTCGTTTTCAATTCGCTGACTGGTGAATACGAAATATATGCGGATTATGGGGTTGACGAAGATCCAGATGAAGATCGATATGGGAAAGAAGCCCAACATAGAGCATTCGTTTTGGCTATCGGGAAACTTGGTTTCGTTTTCCTATTGAGTATTTTTATCCCCTTATTCTTAGCAACTGGGCTTATTCGAGACGAGATGACTTCAGGTACAATGCATTACATGACTGCAAAGCCAATTGCTCGTGGAGAGATTTTCCTCTATCGTATGCTCGGATATCTAGGAATTGTCTGGCCATATATGCTTGTTATGTGTCTTCTGATGGCGATCATATCGGGTCTGCTAGGTCCTGGCGATCAATTTTTCAGATTTTCAGATTTGGGTGTATGGTTTAGCGTTCTCATTGCTGCATTATTGGCAACACTCGTCTACGGCATGCTGTTTTCTTTCCTCGGAGTTCTTTGGAAATACGGGATTATTCTAGCATTGCCTATTGCAGCATGGGAACTTGGAATGGCTCTTCTCTCAATGAGCGTCCCGGAATCTACCTTTTTGCGAATGTCAGTCGTTGGTTGGTCAATGAGCATCATCGATTCAGGAGCATTACTGGTTTGGCCAGATATGGATATGTTCACGGCGGCAGGATATTGGGCTGGTGGTTCAAATGACGGGCAGTCCTTCTTTTTCTCCGGAGCTGACTCTTTACCCGGTCATAGCGCTCTCGAATGGGCTCAAAGCGACCTTGGATTGGGCATGGGTCCATACCCCACAATCATTGTTTCAATGATCGTTCTTCTCGCTCAGGCTGCTTTCTTTTGGTTCATAGGACAACTTGTCTTCAAATCTAAAGAAATCGAATGAGGTAGTTTCATGGATTCATTTCAGGGCGATCTCTCTTCAATGTGGACACTTCAACAACGTCCTCCATTACATCATCTGACCTGGGATTGGTGGTGGTGGCTTGTCATGATCGATGATCCAGAAAATG
>DAKQ01000067.1:0-413 GCA_002496635.1 Euryarchaeota archaeon UBA82
GGATTGTTCTTGGCTCTCCTGCTACAACGAACCTCTATCAAAGGGAAAACTGCTTACAGAACGTTACTTCTTTTGCCTTGGGCAGTCCCTTCTTACATCTCAGTCTTGGTTTGGCGAGGTATGTTCCAACCAGATGGTTTTGTTAATGATTTACTGGGGACGAATATTGACTTCTTATCCGATCCAACAGGTGCACAAATTGTTGTTATATTGGTCAACATATGGCTTGGGGTACCGTTTATGATGATGTCTATTAGTGGTGCTCTTCAAGCCTTACCAAAAGATATGTATGAGGCTGCTGAACTTGATGGAGTAACTGGTTGGGATGCATTTCGACATCTCACTCTTCCAAATCTTAGAAGTGCTTTAGTTCCTCTTACGTTACTTGGATTCATCTGGACATTCAATATGTT
>DAKQ01000067.1:731-7356 GCA_002496635.1 Euryarchaeota archaeon UBA82
AATGTCATTTATCTTATGACTGATGGAGGTCCAAATCTGTACTTTGGGGAGCCTGGACAAACTGATATTCTCATCACATATGTCTATGATGTCGCTTTCAGAGAGGGTGCATATGGCGTTGCAGCAGCATGGTCAGTGATTATCTTCCTCATGCTTCTTGCCTTTTCTTGGACGTATATGAAGCAAACAAATGCTACGGAGGGTTCATCATGACGGAATCTCGGTTTATGAGAGACTGGTATGTGCCAGTGGAAATAATCACGCTCAGGTCTTGGCTAGTTGTTTCCTTCATCGTTCATCTTCTCCTACTAACTGTGGAAGTACTTCGAGATGATTCAGTATCCCTTTTGCTTGGATTCATCGTGTGCATTCTTTTCGCTACATTACGAGCTTCTCTTCCGAACATTCATAATCACGTGAAGAGAAATGTATCTCTTGCTTTGAGTGCCTTGATAATTGGGATTGGAACGTTCCGCCTCGTATCTTCATCGCTCTCAATATTTGATATCTGGATGCACGCTTGGACAATTATCCCCTCAAGTCTTTCACTATGGTGGCTTTCAAGTCGGCCCGTTACTGTTTGGACTTCCAACAAATTGTCAACATCAGCTATCGAATTTGGTTTACTTAGAAATTTTGAAACAATCAAGAAGCACGAGAAATTTTCAACTCATCTCATCTTAATCCACTTCGTTTTCATTACAGTTATTCCATTAATTTGGATTATCGATATCGCCTTTTCACCAGGAAATGCCTTGGGTGGTGAAATAGGAGATTCATTTTCAAGTGAACACTTTTCTAAGATCTTAGAAGGCGATTCCTTTTGGATTTGGCTCGTTAATTCTCTAATCGTAAGTCTTGGTACCTCTTTACTTGGCCTTACAATTGCAATTCCAGCAGGTTATGCCTTCAGCCGTTACAAATTTACAGGGCGGGATGTTTCGATGTTTGCATTTTTATTGGTTCAAATGTTTCCTGGCATTATCATTCTCGTACCTTATTTCCTTGTCATGAAGACTCTCGGCCTTTTGAATACTCATCTTGGATTGATTCTAGCATATTGCGTGACAGCTTTACCATTATGTGTTTGGATGTTAAAAGGATTCTTCGATACAATACCACGAGAACTTGAAGAGGCTGCAACTCTGGATGGCTGCAACCAATTCCAAGTATTCACAAAGGTTGTTTTGCCTTTATCAAAGCCTGCAATTGCTGTAACTGCCCTCTTTAGTTTCCTAGCGGCTTGGAATGAATTCCTCCTCGCCTTGACCTTCAATACTTCGAACGATATGTACACATTACCTGTCGGTCTTGCTTCTCTCATCTCCTCTACAGGTCAAGCTTGGGGAGACTTTGCAGCAGCAAGTCTCCTAGTCAGTCTCCCTGTCGCTTTACTTTTCTTATTCTTCCAGAAGTTCCTCATCGAGGGATTGTCTGCTGGTGGTGTGAAAGGGTGATTGTATGGTTGAAGTGAATTTTAAGAATGTGACTAAAAAATATGAAGATGGCTTTGAAGCAGTTAAAGGTCTCAATTTAGATATCAAAGACGGCGAGTTCCTTGTCCTACTCGGCCCCTCTGGATGTGGTAAATCAACCACATTGAGGATGCTTGCTGGTTTGGAGGAGATCACCGATGGCGATGTTCTTATTGACCATTTGAAAGTCAATCATTTACCTCCAGGCGCTCGTGATCTAGGTATGGTGTTCCAATCTTACGCTCTGTATCCGCATATGACTATACGAAACAACTTATCCTTTGGGCTACGAATGGCAAAAGGGGAGTTGAAACTTACCAAGGATGAAATTGATTCCAGAATTCAAGAGATTTCTGAAGTATTAGAATTATCAGACCATCTTGAGAAAAAACCCAAGGAATTGAGTGGTGGACAGCGCCAGAGAGTTGCTCTGGGACGGGCATTGGTAAGACGTCCGAAAGTTCTCCTGATGGATGAGCCCCTTTCAAATTTGGATGCCGAACTTCGTCATCAAATGAGAAAAGAGATTCGAAGGCTTCACGATACACTTGGCACGACTACAATCTATGTCACTCACGATCAAATTGAAGCAATGACTCTTGCGGATAGAATTGCAATTCTCGACAAAGGAATTTTACAGCAACATAGCAAACCGCTTGAAGCATACAATAATCCTGCCAATGATTTCGTTCGTTCGTTCCTTTGCAAACATATTGATGATTTGGTTGATACAGCAAATGCATTGTTCAAGAAACCAGGGGAGGACAACGAATGAAATTTGTCGTCCGTTTCTTGATCTTGATGATGCTTCTCGTTGTGTTTTCTCCTCTCTCATCAAACGAGGTACAGGCTTCTGAACATACTCCCTCAACGATGACCACATTCTCGTTCAAGGGCTTTGCAAGCGAGGTCTTCGTTGCTGGCGAATGGAATTGGAGCGACCATATTCCAATGGCTGAACAGAATGGGATTTGGACAGTTGATGTTGAACTACAGGAAGGACTGTATTGCTACAAATTCCTCGTTGATGGAGAGTTCATCTTTGATCCAATGAATTCAGAACGTTCCTATTGTGGAGATATTGAAAATTCGCTTGTTCGTGTTCGTGATCATACACGTCCCCAATTTAGTGCTCAATTAATTGACCAATCGCTTGTTGTAACCTATCATCCTGGTTCATCAGGTGCAGATTTTGATGGTACACCAACGGATATTTCCGGTGCTGTTTGGGATGCTCAAGAGATGACGTGGACGTATGATGTAAGTGGATTGGCCGATGGCAAACATACGCTGGACATCGACGGTTTCGATGTTGATGGAAATCCTGCTTATGACTTGCTCGTGCCATTCTGGACAGGTCCGAGTACTGATTTCGAATGGCAAGACGCACTCATCTACATGGTCATGACCGACCGATTTGTTAATGGAAATACATCGAACGATGAACCCATGGTTGGTGCAGCACAAGGGGCTGATTGGCAAGGTGGAGACTTTGCTGGGGTAACCCAGATGATTGAATCCGGTTATTTCGATGAATTAGGCGTCGGAGCTCTTTGGCTTTCTCCCTTCAATACGGCGGCTAACGGAACTGGAAAGGCTGCGGATGGCGTTCACGATGTATCGGCTTTCCATGGTTATTGGCCAACGGAACCACGAGGTATTGAGCCCAAACTTGGAACTGAAGAAGAACTCCATGCACTTGTTGAAGCAGCCCACGACCGTGACATTCGTGTCATGATGGATTTTGTTGTCAACCATGTTCACGAGCAACATACCTACCATGAAGAGCATTCAGAATGGTTCAATGCTGGTTGCATTTGTGGTTCTGCAGACTGTGATTGGACCGAGCATCGCTTGGATTGCCAATTCACATCGTACATGCCTGATGTCAATTGGAAGATCCGTAATGCTTCTGAACAATTCATTGATGATGCACTATGGTGGCTTGAAACCTATAATCTCGATGGCCTGCGAATTGATGCAGTGAAACACGTCGAAGATTTGGCCACTAGAAATTTAGTAGCTCAAGTCAACGAACGATTTGAGACGGTTGGAACGGATTACTATCTCAAGGGTGAAACAGCGATGGGTTGGGAGGGGCACTCGCTCCAAGACAATCAAGATCAATATGGAACAATCAATGCGTACATGGGTGAAGATGGATTGGACGGTCAAGCTGACTTTGTTCTCTATCACGCAGTTGTCGACAATGTTTTCGTTTCTAGTAATGAGAATTACATGCATCTCGATTATTGGACCAACCGAAGTCAAGATCAATATCTCGATGGCTCAATTATGGTTCCATATGTTGGTAGTCATGATGTGCCTCGATTAACGAGCCGAGCAGATACTGGAACCAATGATGCTTTCAATCAATGGGCAGAAGATGGGATTCCTGGTCAACCTGGTGATATCTCTGCCTACAATGTAGCCATGCAAGCATATGGCTGGTTGTTGACAACACCCGGCGCTCCACTTCTCTACTACGGAGATGAATACGGAGAATACGGAGGCGCAGATCCTGATAATCGACACATGTATCGAAATGAAAGTTCGTGGAGCACAATGGAAACGCAATTATTTGAGAACATTTCAGAACTTGGTAAATTACGCTCTGAATCGATCGCATTACAACGTGGTGAATACAGTACAAGATTAGCAATGACGAATCTCTTGGTCTACAATATGACACATGATGATCAGGTCATGTCCATTGTTCTCAATCGCGGTGCTCCGACGACTGTTGGTGGCTTTGAGAGTAACGATATTGTTCGCTTTGGTGAATCTGGAATGCTCAATGGTACACTCTCAGTAGGGGCACATTCTGTGACCGTTATCGAACTCGATGCTGATGTCGTTCTGCCTCCTGTATACGGTTGTACAGATTTTACAGCAACGAATTTTGACGCTGAGGCAACCCAAGATGATGGCAATTGCCAGTATGAAAGTGACCCCGTTGATCAATGCGCCAATGTATTCTGTGATGCATGCCCTGCTGGATGGATAACGCTGCCAGCTGAGGAGGGCGAATGTTGCCCAAGTTGCCAGGAGCCCAGTGAAAATAACCAAACAAATACTACAAATCAAACGAGTTCAAACAATGAAACACAATTGCCCGATTCGACCAATGAAACGAACGGGAATCAATCGGTTTCTGATGAAATGAAAACGTGCGAAGGTTGTTGCGGGAGTACATTCGAGGTTACTATCGATGAACTATGCCCAACTCCTGCTTGTTCGGCGTGTGAAGATTCAGAGGGAAGTGAATCGAAATCTTCCACCATTGAATTAACACAATCACTGTTGATTGGAGGCATTAGTCTTGCAGTAATTGTTCTCGTATTTACAAGGAAGAAAAGTAGTTTTCAAGATGAAGACACGTTTAATTTTGAATCAAACGATCAAGAAAATTGATTGTAAAATTCAAGATAATCTTGAATCATACGCTGTCCAGTAAAGCCTGCTGATGCGACAATACTTGCTTTCATCATCTCGGCCCATCCATCTTGGTCATTTTCCCAAAGTGGTATGACCTCATGTTCAAGCACGTTGTAGATGTTGTTTGCATCTCGCTCATCATCCCGATCGTCTTCGCCTTCACCAATCGCCCATCCATTCACGCCATGAACACAGGCTTCAGGCCACCATCCATCAAGAATCGAACAATTTGGAACTCCATTCATGGCTGCCTTCATGCCCGATGTTCCTGATGCTTCCATTGGTCGGATCGGATTGTTTAACCAAATGTCAACCCCACTCGTCATCATCAAACCAGTTTTCATGTCATAATTTTCAATGAAAGCTACTGGGATATCGTCTTCAATTTGTTCGGCAGAAGCGAAAATATCACGAATCAATTGCTTACCACCCTGATCTCTTGGATGTGCTTTCCCTGAGAACACGAATTGAATTTTTCCAGCACCAATCGCCTGTAATCGCTTGAGATCTTTGAACACGAGATTTGCTCGCTTATAGGTTGCAAAACGTCGTGCAAAACCGATAGTCAATCGATTTGAATCAAGTTCAACACTTGTTGTTGAACGTACATAATCACGTAACTCTTGACGCGCCTGAGCCCTTGCTCGAAGAAGATTGGTTGTTGGTGTTGAAGATGCATGTTCAAGGTTCGTTGGGCTCACCTTCCATTCTTTTACATGCTCATCAAAAAACGATGCCATCGCTGGTGCTGTCCAAGTGATGTGATGAACTCCATTAGTGATGGGTTGGATATTTTGATCAAACATCGTCATTGCAACATCAGCGTTTAATTTGGAAACAGCATTCACGGTGGTTGAAAGTGAAACAGCAAGATGTGACATTGAACAGCGAGTAGCATCTTCTGAATCGCCTGCACTTCTCACCAATTCCTTCGCATCAGTCGGTAACAAGTCCCCAATGACTTCCTCAACCAATGACCAATCGAATCGGTCGTGTCCTGCTGGAACTGGTGTGTGTGTTGTAAACAGGCTGCGTTGTGCTAATTGTTCACGGCTCCAACCCCTATTCAACAACTCAAGCATTGCGAATGTGCAATGGCCTTCATTCAAATGAAGTCCATTCAGTTCGACCTCCAAATGATCAAACAATTGCACGCCTCCAACACCGAGTACGTATTCTTGTCGAATTCGTACACCATCATCACCCCCATACAACCTTGATGAGAGATCTTGGTGCTGGATTGCGTTTTCCGGATGTCGCGTGTCCATGAAATAAACGGGAACCATGTGGCCTGATTGGCCAAGGATTTCAGCCATCCAAACATAAGCAAACAGTGGTTTTCCATCAAGTTCGAGGTCGAGAACGATGTCTGTTTTTGTGAGAAGACTGTTCATATCGAGTTCAGGAAAAGTTTCGGTTTGGATTCCAGCGTCGTCAATATGTTGCCGTGCATATCCTTGATGGTAAAGGAGTGTTACTGCAACCAGAGGTATGCCTGCATCAGCAGCAGACTTCACATGGTCTCCAGCAAGGACTCCTAATCCTCCTGAATAGGTGTGCAATTCGGACCAGAGGCCAATCTCAGCCGTGAAATACCCTATTGCGTTCATGTCCTGCCGTCAACAAATGGGATTAAGAGATATACGGAGGCTTAACTAGACAAGTAAATCAGTCCAATCAAATCTCCATTCCCAATTTCCTTCGACAGTACC
>DAKQ01000067.1:7668-12199 GCA_002496635.1 Euryarchaeota archaeon UBA82
GGTGCGTTCATTCGTGATGATGAATCGAGTCCGAGTAGGTCTTGTATCGGAATAATACACGTGTCAGCATTTGTTGACTGAACAAGTCGGAGCATTGTTTGCAGCGGTTTTTCGCCTTCTTGAGCCATGTCGGAAAGGTTGGATTTAACCTCAGTACTTGCTTCCTCATACCAACCAATGGTTGTATCATTATCGTGTGTACCAGTGTAGACAACTTGATCTGATACGATGTTTCGAGGATGATGAGGATTCTTCTTTAAATCACCTTCAAAACCAAACTGCAGTACTGCCATTCCATGAAGTTCGTACCTCTTACGCAGGTTGATGACATCCTGAGGAATTATACCCAAATCTTCGGCAATGATTTGATTTGGAGCAGTGGTACACTCAAGTAATGCCTCCAATAGTTTGTCCTTTGGGCCGTCTTGCCAAAATCCGTTTCTGGCATGATTGTCATTACGAGGTATTGCCCAACTTGAGTGAAATCCTCGGAAATGGTCAATTCGAACGTTATCATAAAGGCGTAGCATTCGATTGATACGTTCTTTCCACCACGTCCAATTCTCTTTTTCATGAGCACTCCAGTCATACAACACGGTCCCCCATCGTTGCCCATCTTCGCTAAAATAATCAGGAGGAACGCCTGCTACAAACTCTGGATATCCATTTTCATCGAGAAGAAATAATTCCCTATGAGCCCAAACATCAGCAGAGTCATGTGAGACAAAGATTGGGCAATCTCCTAAAATCTGTATATTTTTCAAGTTCGCATATTCCTTCAGATTGTTCCAGCTTGACTGAAATCGTTCTTGCCCCTCTATGTAAACTGAAATATGTTCTCTCCAATAAGTTAAGGCTTCAGTAGAACGATCTCGTAATTCAACCGGCCATTCATACCAAGGCAAGCCATTTTGAGAGTCCTTAATGGCAGAGTAGAGTGCCCAGTCCTCAAGCCAGTAACTTTCTTGCGATAAATCACAAATGCTTTCTCCATAATTCAGTTTTGACCAGCCAGCAAATGCAGATGGAGAAGCATAAGGTGAGCCAAATCGGTCGGGAGGAGTAAGCGGGAGCATTTGCCACAAATCAAATCCTTGTTTTGATAACCAGTCTACGAAACGAGGGCCACTGGAAATGTCTCCAGAAGGAAGGGAAGTAATGTGACACAGCACACCACGGCCTTTGGACATGACGTTAAATAAGCGATAAAGCCTTTTTATTTATCACTCCAACGTTATCTCATGCGGACAAAGGCGATTATGCTCTGTGCGATTTTTATTGCCTCTTCTTTTTGTTCAATGGTGACTGCCGCAACGCCTGATGATATCATCATTGACGGTGATATGACTGATTGGCCAACAGGTTCTCTGATGGAATCTGAATTAAACGGAATCGATCTTTTCATGACATGGAATTCCTCTAACCTTTTCATCGGTTGGAATGGAACTGATTGGAAATCGACTTTTGAAGGAGCAGACTTTTTCGTATATCTCAATACATCTGTAGGTGGTTCAGTTCTGAGTAAGGAGTGGGGCTTTTCTCATACATTACCATTTGAAGCCAACCACGGATTTGTTTTGGAAGATGACTCCTATTTTAGTCACATAAGTCATGATGGCAGTTCTTGGGTTGATCAATCCACTTCAGTGGATGTTTATGCTGGTTGGAGTGGAAATTCATTTACTGAGATATCTCTACCTTGGAACGCTCTTGGTTCACCCACTCAGGTTGATATCATCATATATGCACAATGGCAAGATGAAGGAAATGTTTGGGCTTCATTTCCTAGTCAAAATCCCGCCTCAAATAATGGTGCTGAAACCTTTACTCATGCTTGGAGAATCAATGATGTAAATGACTCATCCATCCCTCAACAATTACCAGTGATTGAACCTGAATCGGTGGGTAAAGTGGATGATGCATTAAATCTCGCAATTGTATTTCATCAACACCAACCCTACTACAAAAACAAACTAACTGGGATGTATGAGATGCCTTGGGTTCGAGTCCATGGGATGACTGAATATGTTGATTCACCAGGTATTCTTTCACAAACTGGAACAAAAGTAACGTACAATTTAGTCCCGTCATTTATTGAGCAATTGGTTGATTATCACAGAAATGAAACTCTTGACGTCCATACGGATATCGCAAAACGATCTTGGGCAAACGGAGGATATCCAAATGCTACAGATCTAGAACTTCATACAATGCAATTCCAGTCGTTTTGGAACAGTGGCTGGATTTACAATGTGACTCAAGAGGACACGAAGCTTGGGTGGCTTTTCCCTTCCAGTTCTCGGTACAAGGAACTGTATGATGAGACATTGCACAATCTCAAGCCAGCAACGATTATGGATGACGATTTACTTCCTGCAGCCGACTTCCTTGACTTGCAAGTCTTATGGTATCTGTATCAATTCTCTCCAGATTATGTACTAGGCGAATACAACCAAAGCCATCGTGATCAAGGTCTCATCGATTTGTTTATGCAGAATGGGAATTATGATTTGGATGACTTAAACTATGTTTTAGACGCACAACATACACACATGGCAAACATTCTACCCATGTATAGTGAATTGGCAAATAATGGTCAAGTTGAACTGACAACAACGCCGTATTATCATCCAATTATGCCATTGTTGATGATGGACGGATGGACAATGGAAGATGGCATTAGAGTCAACAAAGATGCTTGGCCTGAAGACGTTCAAAATCACCTTGTTACAGGAATGAATCTCTTTGAAGAGGAACTTGGATATAGGCCAGTAGGAATGTGGCCAAGTGAACAAGCAGTTTCACCTGCAATGGTTCAACCAGTCACCGATGTAGGCGTTGAATGGATGGTTACTGATGAAGAACTTCTGAAGCAATCCACAGATGTTAATGGTAATCTAATCAATGTAGAAACTGCATCGAATCTTGCAACTCCTTGGACGGTTACAGGCGTAGACGGAGGAGAGATTTCTGTGATTTTCAGGGATCGAGTTATTTCAGACCGAATTGCTTTCCAATATGGGACAATGACACCTGAGGCAGCAGTTTCTGATTTCATTGCATACATCGATAATATCCGTCAACAACTTCTCGACGAAGGCGAAGACCCATCTGAGCATTTGCTAACAGTGGCTCTCGACGGTGAAAACTGGATGTTCATGTCAGAATTTCAGCATCATGACAATGCAAGGCCATTCATGGCTGAATGGTATGGCCGTCTTGCAAATCATCCGACAATCGTCACAACGACTCCATCAGAGTTTCTTGAAAAGAATACGACATTACCTGAAATTCAAGCAATCGGAACAGGCTCATGGATAGATGGAACGCTTAGGACTTGGGCAGGAGAAGAAGAGGAGAGTCTTGGATGGCAACGTTTGATTGAGGCTCGACAAGAGTTAGTGGCATTCGAGGAATTGAATCCAAATCATCCAGGCCTTACTGCTGCTTGGGAATCACTCTACATCGCTGAAGGAAGCGACTGGTATTGGTGGTATGGACTAGACCAAGATAGTGGATACGATGAAAATTGGGATGTTTTATTCAAGGTACATCTCTCAAATATCTACAGAGCAGTAAATCTTGAATTGCCACCGTACTTGCAAGATTTGTGGACAAACCCTGCCATACCAACGACTCCAGCATCTGGTATTATCGAACCGATGATCGATGGTATAGCATTACCCGGTGAATGGGATGGTTCTGCACAATATGATGCACCTGTATTAGGAGGTACCTTTGATATTGATCAATTTTTCATAGGCTATGATTCGTCAAACGTATTCGTTCGAATTGATGCAGATACTCCTACAGACTTTGAGAATCAATCTTCAAATGGAGATGCACCGGATCTTGCAATCTATTTCATGCAACCCAATGCCGTGAATTTTAATGAAGCTGAGACAAATTTCCGTTCCTATTACGGTAATCAGATACTCGGATTCCCATCAAAATATATGGTTGCATTTGATTTCGATACGCTACGAGACGATGGTCGTGCAAAGTGGAATCTTTTCACTGCTAAAGGGAAAACTGGCGAACAAGAACAATGGGTTCTCAGTGGAAGTTCTTCTCTGGGCGACTGTGCAGTTGATGACGTATACGAATTCATGATTCCATGGTCTGAAATTGGTCTATCTCCTCGTTACTCAACACGAGTTAAGGTGGTTTCAGCATGGGCTGAATCACTCGCTTATGGAGATGGAATCGATATGGAAATTGCTCCACCTGCACCTGCTGAACTCGTGCTTCCAGATCTTGAGGAATGGGTCACTTTGCTGGTCTTAAATGATTCAATAGGGGATGAGACAGGAGATGGTGACTACACATATCCACTTTCAAGCGATTTTGTAACTCCGAATAATGGAGGTCTTTGGGACGCTCAAAAATTAACGATTCGGCAAAGTGCTTGGAATGCACAATTCATACTTGAAGTGGGTGAAATGACTGATATATGGGGTCTTTCAAATGGATTTAGTCATCAAATTGTTCAAATTTATGTCGATCAAGGAAACACGTCCTATGGTTCAAC